>JAAZON010000047.1 GCA_012797725.1 SAR324 cluster bacterium
AACTATCGGCCCGAAGAATTGCTGCGCAGGCTTTTTTGGCCCTCTTAAGATCTAAGTATCTTGAATTAGTGCTGTATTTTCTATAAAGCCAATCAGGTATGCCAAGGCGATCTTTAATCCTTGAATCCGAAACTTGGGCTTGCTGAAGAGCTTTGATATTTAGAAGTGTTATAAGATTTTTTGAAATGAGTCCTAGTATTGAAAGAGGTGATTTGCCCCCTCGCAAGGACTGGCTAAGTTCAAAAAGCATAGTTTTTTGATCGCCGCGGCTTATTGCATCCACAAGTTGAAACTCATTTGCATGAGTTTTATCACTAAATAATGAACGTATGTGAGCCACCAGAGCTCTTTCAGAATCGCAATAGAGAGAAAGAAGTGAGATTAAACGAGAAATTTTATCAGGTGAACCATCCCCAAGATCAATCAAAATATCTACAACCATTGCTTCGCCTTGCGTAAAGCCACCTTGCTGTCGCAGTTCCTTTTGCACCCACCTTTTTAATGCAGACCCTTTCAGCTCCTCAAGTTCGACCAAACACTTCACGGTCCTGAAGTGTTTGAGCAAAACGTGTGAAGCAGGAAGAGATGAACCTAAAAGAATTAAGTGAGTAGAAAATGGAATAGAGGGGATGAAATCAATAAGATCTCGAGCAATTTCCAGTGGCAGTTTTTCAATGTTGCTAATTATAAAGAATGAATTAGAGGAGAATAAGGACAACGCGCCAAGTTCCTCTTTCATTGATTTCCAGGATTGTTTATTGAGATCTGCAGCAGTTATCTTCTTTAGGGCTTGAGCACTGGAACTCTGTCTGTCTTCAGTCGTTTTAGAAGCCAAGGAGAGAAGGTGCTCGCATAGTCTTTGAAGGCGTATGGAATCTGGCGCCAATGCGAGTACAGCAACAGGGAATTTACTCAATGAGGCTAAATGTGATAACTGCTCTGTTGTCGATGAAGTAGGCAAGATTTTTTATGGATCTAATAGAATGCCCAAGGACGGAATTGAACCGCCGACACGAGGATTTTCAGTCCTCTGCTCTACCAACTGAGCTACCTGGGCAGATTAGTCTAACTCTGTCCTTAAACTATCTAGTTTAATAGGACCCGAAACAATTGGTTTAACTTTTTACCCTATCTTTAAGTAGAATACAAGAAACTTGCCTCAAGAGCCAAGAAAAGCCAAGTAGGAGTCCTGAAATATTTAAGTTCTTCTACCGACTACTACTCTGCCAAGATAATCATGGAGAAAGCGATCTTCAGAAAATATTGGAAAAGGCGGAACGAGGAACAAGATTAATGGAAATGTGCAAGAGCGAACTATTATATTGGCCATTTTCAAGTCTGAGGTATCTTCGTTTTTTATGCATAGCCCGAAGACTGAAAGACCAAGAGTAGTTCCGGTAATTGAAAGGGATATGAGAGGATATGCTATGCTCATTATGGCGATACCCACTATAGAGGCTTTCAACAAACTCAGGATGCTTAATGGATGTAATGCTAAAAGCTGCACCATAAAGGAATCAAAGTTTGGCACATTAATTAAAGTTAGTAAGAATCCATTACAAATGCCAAGCAGTATTACACAGATGGCATCAATTATGAATACTCCAAATCGTTGGCTCAAACCGACACTTTTTAAGGGTAATCTTTTCCGTAATTGAACTTGACGCAAGGGAGCAGGTCTCATTCCATGACTAATGACATGCCGTTGGCGCGATCTCAGTGGGGGAAGGGCAGCTGCAGGGGGGTGAAAAACGATTTTTTCTTGAGTTTTCTTGAGCTCAATGAGTTCCAATCCCGAGTTTTTCATTATTTCTGGGTTATATAGAAAACTGAAATCACGTTCAGGATGGATAAAAGAATCATAACTTAAATCAAAAAGAAGATTAATTCTTTCTGTGTCTACAAGTCCAGCTATCTGATGCAAGCTTAGTTCTATTTCATTTCGCTTGTTTTGCAAGATAGCCATTGACTCGTTAAATAGAGTCGAAAGCTCAGAGTCTTCTAGATGCTCCTGTATTAGAAAATGAGGGCATGCATCAAGTGCCGATGATAGAGTTTTCGACTCCGAAGGGGAAGGTTGAAGGCTTTCTATATCTCCACTGTCTTCATCATGATATAAAACTTCTGTGTTTGTCGTTGAATCCGCACAGGAAAGAGTATCTAGTTCTATAAGTTCATTAATGTTTTTGACCTCACTTGAGCTCTTTGGCTCATCGACGTCTACTGAAGAATCGCTATTGTTAACCTCATTAAGTTTAGGCTCTTCCCTAAAGTTAAGTCTATCTTGTTGTCTTTGAAGCTCCTTATTCAGCAGTTGTTTCAAAGCGAGTTCAGCAGCATCCCTTGGATCATCTGGATCATCACTCAGAAAGACGGGCTCCTCCCTTGAAAGAATGGAACTGGACTCTTCCTTTATGGCATTTTTTGAATTGTTTTTGAGATTTTCTTGTTCTGTAGAGTCTAAGGAAGACTCTTGTAGGGCCTTGGAATCCAAACTTTCTTTCTTGATGAATTGCTCCGGGGACGGGGAGGAGGGGACCGCCGTCTCTTTCTTGAATTTCTTTAGAAGCGCATCGTAACTTGCAAATGGATAACTGATCGTAAGGCTATTTTGTCTCTTGAATGGACGTATATCCATTAGGCATGAAGGACAAAGATCTCGCAGTTCAGAAAAACTTGCATTGCATGAGGGGCATTTCATCGCGCTCTCCAAAGTGCTTGTGTCATTGCAACTGCGACAATTGCGGCAGTTTCTGATCTTAACACAGCGGGACCTAAGTTGACTAAGTTAAAATTACATTCACGAAAAAGGTCTTCTTCTCCAGGTGTCATGTCGCCTTCTGGCCCGACAGCTAATACAACTTGCCTCTTGTCCTTGATGCAATCGTGTAGTGAAAGGGCTTGAGGTGACAAAGAGCAGCAAAGTCGTAAAAGATCTTGGTGAGCAAGGGCGTTTAAGTTCTCTCTTAATCTATCATGGTCGTCAATGAGTAAGATCTCTGGAATGCTCTGATTGCCGGATTGTTCGGCGGCGCTTTCGGCAATCCGCCTCCATCGATTCAATCTTTCGCTTAGCGAATTTTGTTTGATCCTGAGCACGCTTCTCTCTGCTTGCCAAAACCAAATATGTCCCACTCCAAGTTCAGTTGCTTTTTGGACTACCAGATCGTTCTTATCTCCTTTGCACACGGCGAAGACAAGCATTTCCACAGGTCGTAGCTGTAGCTTTGTTTCAATAGGGGAAAGTATCTTTACTACAACTCTGTCTGCTACTGTAGATTGTATTGATGACGTTAGAGGAGGATGTGTTCCTGCCCGGTCAAAAAGAGCGATCTCATCGCCTTCCTTCAGCCTGCAAACGTTGCGCAGATAATGGGAATCTTCTGCATCAAGATGAAGAAGCATTCCTTGGAGAACCTCGGATTTGCCCAGAGGCTTTGAATTATTGACCAGAAGAAGCTTATTAAAATTTACAAAAAGCCTCTTTTTAGGCGACACGTTTATTAACGTCCTCCTGTTTTTTTCTCCAGAAAGGCGGGCAATGTAGCAAGCTTATCAAGCCCAAAGAAACGGTCCTTGTCGACAATCAAGGTAGGAACGTCAAAAACTCCCAATTTCTTGCCACGTTTGAATATTCCCTTGACTCGTTCTCTGGTATCTGATGATGAAACTTTGCTTAAAAACTCACCGATATCAATATCGAGTTCATCGCACAGCTCATTCATAAAGTTGTCTTCGTTGGGATTCTGACCTAAGCCCCAGCACCGATGGAACACTTTATAGTTATACTCAAGCAAAATACCCATATCCGATGCAACAATAGCGCCTCTAGTGATCCTACTAGGGTCAAACTCGATCTCTGGCCATGACTCAGGGTAAGTCAGAGGAATGTTACAATTTTCCGCAAAACGCTTTGTGTCTTCAAAGATATAAGAAAGCTTGTCAGGATTGATGGGGCTTGCGCTAAGCTGCTGGCCAGCTGCTCGCGCCGAAAATGGCTGCCACAAAAGCTCAATATCGAACTTTTTCTCAAGATCGTAAATCTGATCAAGTGCTAAATAACAATAAGGACTTTGGAACGAATAGTATACCTCAACACTAATAGTCATAACCGTCTTATCTTTTTGAAAAAAAATTTCTTCATTATTTCCTGAGTTCTTATCCTCCGATAAATTACCCTAAGGACAAGAATCGTGCTTAAAATACCCGGTGCCTCTTACATTTGTGCTGAGGCACTGTGAATGCACCCATTACTTTGGCAGGGGGCAAAAAATCACAGTTTCAGGAACTAAGTTACTTAACCAACAGCTAGGGTATTAGGATTTAGGGATATTTGCAACATTGAAATGGAATAGAGAAGGAACTAATTGCTTCTTATCGCGAATATGTTGACTCAGGATGGTAGCTAATTAGCAAATAACTCAAGTTTTCTAAGAAATCGTTATTTTGTTTCCATTATAAAGGGTTAATAGTAGAGATGTAAAAAATAATTATTTTTGGATCCTAACAAGGGCTAGGCCTGGTCTCACCAGGTTTTTGCAAAAAAGCCTTGCATACTTATGGAGCCAAGATTCTGGATTAGAGCGAACAGAGATGAAACGCCGGGAAGAAATGAATTTTTGGGAGCGAATTTATGTCCTGGAACTGCTCCGAGGTGTGAGTGTTACATTTGGTAAATTACTGAGAAATTTCATCCTTCATATCTTGCACTTGCTTGGGCTAAAAAAAGACAAGCGAGCCTTAGCCACTATTCAATATCCAAATGAAAGGAGGGCCTATCCAGATAGATATCGAGGTAGGCATCGTCTTACTCTTAACGAAAGTGGTGAGGTGAAATGCACTGCCTGTTTTCTTTGTGCAACGGCATGCCCAGCAAAGTGTATTTATATTGAAGCTGCCGAGCATCCCAATCCAAGTATTTCTAAATTTCCTCACCGTTATGAAATTGATACGCTTCTGTGCATTTATTGCGGATATTGCGTTGAAGCATGTCCAGTGGATGCTATTAGAATGGATACAGGCCTG
>JAAZON010000546.1 GCA_012797725.1 SAR324 cluster bacterium
GATTGTCAAGAATTCTATAGGTTTGTTTCGGCATGGATTCTCCTCTTATCAGTCAAAAACGTCTGTTCTTCCGTAACGGATTGAATACCGACTTCTCCTAGTCCTGTACCCAGGTATCATCTCTGCCCCCTGGTTTTTATGTCCCGATACAACCGATTGAGCATTGATAATTCCCATTTCATACCTTGCCATCATGTCAGCATATTTTGCCATTTCATTTTTTTTATACCAGCACATTGCAACGGCATAATCCCTCAAATACCGCCTCATCGCAACGACTCGATAGTCAGAGCTCAGCGGCACTACGCTCCCCGATAAAGTAGTTGCCCGCTCAATGCCGTAGTATTTTACCGTATCGCCGACTGAAGGCTTTGGATAAAATCCAATGCAGTCGCCACGGAAATAAAACCTGGTAGGCGTACCAGTCGCATCTCTCCAGTCTCCTACCCATTCATCAAGCTGTTTGAGCGAAGTTTGGATTAATGGCGTATCATTATAAAGGACCCCCCCTTCATCTAATGCCACAAAATCAGAGGACAACCGTATTTCCCTATCATTCACAATGTCATCTGCGGTCAGCGTTTTTGAGTAGTAAGAGGACAATAACTTTGTTCGGGTTGTAAAATCATCTGATGCTTCCAATATCCATCGTGTTATTTCTTCGTCAGTCCAAAAGTCTGCAGTTGGTTCATTGATGAGGGAACGAACGTCAGCAATAATTTCTGCAAGGGTTGCTAACACATAACTTCACCTACTTTGGCTTGGCCTGGTTGCTCTTTGTTGGCTGTGCTGTTCTCTGTAAACCTTCAATTCTTTTGAGAAGTTCTTTTTGCATTTCTTCAAGCGTTCCTTCAATTTCGCCTATTTTCTTTTCTAACTTTTCTATCGCTGGGTTAAAATCTTTATCTCTATCTACTGGAATCATTTATTCCACCTCATAATAGACGACATAATCGCCTTCTTCAGCTGACAATTGAGCATAAATCCCATTAAAACAACGTACAAAATTAGGATTCATCCCGCCGTCTGCATGAGTTTCATCCGAACCCATTAAAAAGTCGATTACAGTCCCAGAGCCTTCAGTTGCATTGTCCCATAT
Source organism: SAR324 cluster bacterium (assembly GCA_012797725.1). The sequence goes on from JAAZON010000546.1 coordinate 1,100, forward strand.
TTTCAAAGTTGGTTCTTTTGATGTGTCGCATACCAATTTTGCGCCCCAGTATTTACACCGTCCTGCATATATAGCTGCAGATGCCCCTTTTAATCCTGATGATATAATCATTTTCTGCTCCTTTTCTTCTTCTTTTTGGTCTTATTTTTCACCTTTTCAGGGAGATGCTTTCCCTTGCTCTCCCTATCCCATTCTTCAACGGTTGCATGGCTTATTTCGCCCCGTTTCTCTGCGGCATGGAAAAACCTTCTTTGCCGTTCCGACTTGTAAGGCATATTGTCATCTCCCTTGGTTATGTTCCCGCTTTAAATTTTGCTTTTGCCGACATAGTTTTCGGTGCTTTCTTGCTTTTGTTTTTTGCTTTTGCCTTTACTCCTACCCCATATTTACCTTTGGCCTTAAGATTCTGCTCTTCTATTTCTTCTAACAAGTCTAAACTTGCTTTAGCTTTTTTCTTTCTTGCCATTAAATGCCATCTCCTTTATTCTTCTAATATTTTCTCCAACTTTGCTAACGTTATTGGCTTCAGC
>JAAZON010000048.1 GCA_012797725.1 SAR324 cluster bacterium
AAATTATGAAGGTTAGGGTCAGAGATATTTCAGCCCGTGGGCTAGAGGTGGAGACTTGCATGAGTCTTAAGTCTCTCAATAGTCGTCTTGACGGCGGAGAAAAAAAGGCGGAGGGGATCAAGTTTCTTGAAGCACCCAAAGTTCAGATCGTGGTTCGAAAGACCTCTCACGGGGCACTGGTCAAGGGCAAGCTCAAAGGGGTCTACAAGCAGACTTGTTCTTTGTGTGTGGAAGATGTTGAGCGCAACCTGGATTTAGATGTTGACTTCATGCTCAAGCAACGCCCAGAGGATGTGAGTGAAGATGACGAAGCATATCAGGATGATGTCGGAATTTATCATTTCTCAGGCGATCAGGTCGATTTAGAAGAGATTCTTCAGGAGGCAATTCTACTGTCACTTACAGTCTATTGGCATCCATCTATCACAGAAAAGGGCTGCTGTAGTCATTGTAAGAGAAAATTCGTGGAAGACGATGCAAAAAGAGCCGGACAATCTTTGGGTGAGTTGCTTAAAAAAGCAGGAGTGGGCAATAATTAGTGCTGCCCGGATATAATAAATGTCCAAGGAAGAACCGCTAGAACTAAATAAGTCAAGATCAAGATTACAATAACTGGACGAAACCAGGGACGAGGATGGGCGTACAAAGTTAATCCGCCCACAAGAATAAGAGCAATAAGCTTGCTTACAAAGATGACAGGAAAGGATCCGAACGCTTCCATTAGCATGTTCAAAAAGGCGTTACCCTCCATTTCGAGTCCAAATAGAGTTAAACCTACATAGGTCAAAATTCCATCAAAAATTTGAAATAACGCCAGGAAAAGACCCAATTGAAAAGCACGCTTGGAAATACTATGCCGTCCAACTCGAAGTAGCACCGTTCTGCGACGTCTCTTTTCACCTCGGTAAGAGATCCCTTCGGCTTCATCCTCTACTACTTCGATTTTTATTTTTGATCCAAATATTCCCATAGGGATCACTTGATTGCTGAATGTTTCCAGGCGTGATAAGAGCTTCGGACGAAAGGTCCTGATTCAACAAAGGCAAACCCGCGTTTAATGGCAGCTTCTCTAAACGCTTCGAACTCCTCTGGTGTCACAAAGGTATGAATGGGTATTTGCTTTTCCGAGGGCCTAAGATATTGCCCTATGGTAATGATATCAACCTTATGGGCACGCATATGATCCATTACCTCCAGGACTTCGTCGTAGGTCTCACCCAGTCCGACCATTATACCGGACTTCGTCTTAACCGAAGGATCAAACTCTTTAGCTGTTTTTAGAATCTTAAGAGATTGAAAATAATCTGCGTTTGGTCTCACTTTTTTATACAGACGAGATATCGTTTCCAAATTGTGGTTTAGGATCTCGATTCGGCAGTCCATTACAACTTTTAGATGCTCAATGCTTCCTTGAAAGTCAGGAATGAGAAGCTCAACGCGACAATTGGGAGCATAGTGATGGATGGCATTCACCGTAGCGGCGAAATGAGACGCTCCGCCATCTGGAAGATCGTCTCTATTTACAGAAGTAATCACCGCGTGCTGTAATTGGAGTTCAGCAACGGCTTTTCCAACATGTTCAGGCTCTTGTTTGTCCAAAGGCATGAGAGTCGAAGGCATGCCTTTTTTTACAGCGCAAAAATGGCAGCGCCTAGTGCACAAATCTCCCATTATCAGAAATGTTGCGGTTGCGTGAGACCAACATTCTCCTATGTTTGGACACATTGCCTCTTCACATACCGTGTGGAGTTTGTGAGCTCTTACAATTGCTCTTGTTTGCATGTATTCAGGAGATCCTGGAGCCTTTACCTTCAACCACTTTGGTTTTTGGTGGTGTTTTTCACTTCTGATTATTGGTAATGGCATGATGATAGTCGTCACTTTAAATAAAAAGTAAAGCAGGGCTTTGAAGGGACTCTTTAAAAGCTTTCAGAAAGGTAGCAGCTGCTACACCGTCAATGATGCGATGATCGGAAGATAATGTAGCCCGCATGACTGGAGCTATTGTAATATTTTCATTTTCTGCTATGGGCTCGTCTTTTACCGATCCAATTGCAAGAATAGCTCCTTGTCCTGGATTGATAATTGCAGTAAAGCTCTCCACATCGTACATTCCCAAGTTTGATATGCTGAAAGTTCCACCGCTTAGATCCGCAGAAGTGGGGCGTCCCGCGCGAGCCCTTTCGACTGCAGCACGGGCCTCAAAAATTGTATCTCTAAGCGAGAGTTTGTCGGCATTTCTAATCACAGGGATAAGAAGGCCATCATCGACAGCTGTCACTATTCCTATATTAACATTGTCAGGTTCAAAAACCTGGCCATTTCTGATGCTGCAGTTGACTTGAGGGACTTTACGAAGCGCATATGCAGCAGCTTTTATGATTAAATGATTAAGACTAACATCCTTATAAGCTGCTTCTTGTTTCAAATGTCGTTGAAGTTTCAAAGCCTCGCTCATATTAACAATAACAGTCACAAAAAAGTGTGGAGAGTCAACGACACTTTGTTGCATGCGAAAAGCAATAGTCTCTCTCATTTTCGATAAAGGAATACTTCGACCGGCCAAGCTAGATAACTCCCCTGATTCTGATTTTACACTAGAGTGTAATTCTTCAATTGCGATGGGAGCTTTTTGACTATCAAGATCTTTCTTAACAATTCTACCATTTGGTCCACTGCCAGTGATGCCTCTAAGATCGATGTTACGCTGTTCAGCAAGTTTTCGGGCAAGAGGGGATGCTTTCAACCTGTATTCTTCTTGGGGTTCCATTGTCTCTGAAGGGACTTCCATTGATTGGTCTATTGTTTGTACCTCGGGCGAGGAACTTTCTTCTTGTTTGATGTTTGAAGCAAGGCTAGCAGGATCGAAAGTTTCTCCGGCTGCGCCAATAATACCAATGACATCTCCTACTTTTGCTGTTTCATTTGCATTTACTATTATTTTAATTAAAACACCTTCCTGGAAAGCCTCAATATCAAGATTGGCTTTTTCTGTTTCAACCTCGGCAAGGGACTCTCCTCTTTTGATACTATCCCCTTCGTTCTTATTCCAATGAAGAATTTTACCGCTTTGCATGGTATCACTAAGCTGTGGCATCCTAATTTCTATAGCCATCGTTTATCCTGTAAGTCCCTAATCTAAAAATCTTCAAGAACAAAAAAGTATCCTTGAAACTACATGATTTCAAGCATGAAATCCAACTATTCAGCCCAAGCTTCATTCTACCTGTTTTCTTAAGTCCTTTGCTTGGGCTGCCAGCTCTTGAAATTGCTTAGTGGGCGTTTGTGGAGAGAAAAAGGTCAACCGAGCACAGGCTGGGCAATAACGCATTCCGGCCAAGCTTCTAGAAGTCTTTTTTAGACAATTCCTGCATAATATCGAGGTGTCGCTCTCTTTAGGTTCTAGATATAAAATTAACAATAAGCTCGTAATCCATGCCAAGCCAAAAGTCCAAATTTCCTGCATCATGAATGTGGAAAATAATGCGATTGCTCGCACAGAAAGAATAGACAAACTCAAAAACACGAATTGGTGCTTATCCATTTCCTCAATCCAAATCAAACGATTTCTTGCCTTGCGTTGAAGACGTTGAATTCGCAATTTGATTGTATTCCAGGCCGGTGCCAGGGCAAGTAATGCCGCTAGGCTTGGTAGCAGCATAGCTTCGATACCTTTGCCTTGATGTCGGGAGTATGCATCGATAAAAGTGATAGCTAGGACTATCAACAAAAGAATCAACAAAACAAGCCTGGTAGAACGAAACAGTAATCTACCTCGTACGACTCGAAGCATTATTATGCCAAAGATGAAATATTGTCTGAACAAGCTGATAAGGCTAAGGAACAAGACAATTAGCAACATTGGATTCAGAAAATTGGACCCTTTCTCTCTCAGGAACAAGAGATTGAAACCGATGCCGAATAATATAATGTCGATAGGGAGAGAGTAGAAACAAAAAATCCATAGTTTGTGAAGACGCGGCAGAAGCCTTGCATCAGGAAGCGCTGCTCTGGATCTAATGCTTTTTGCCTCAATCACAGATGGTCCTTTCACTTCACTACCTTCGTTCTTTTTTAACGATTTTATGATTTTTCCGACCCAGATGAATATTTTGCTGCTAACTATGCTCATGTAACTTATTAAAGAATTATTGCCTGATGATACCGTTGAATGCTGCTAGTGAAAAGAGGTGACTCCGACTCTAAAGAGTGAGATATTGAGATATAGGGAAGCTTATTGAAAATTAATTATTAATAGATATTGGAGGTCGTTTTACTCAAGTGGCTGAACAGCAAGTCAAATATCTTAGCATATCTGAATTAAACCGCTTGTTGCAGTTTGCCTTGGATCAATCCATTCCCTCTGTTGCTTTCGAAGGGGAAGTGTCAGAGTTGACTTTTCCTCAAAGTGGACACGCCTATTTCACTCTTAAAGATGAGAGTACGCAGATATCGGCTGTTATGTGGAAGGGGCAGCTAGCTCACCTTAGCTTTCAACTAAA
>JAAZON010000547.1 GCA_012797725.1 SAR324 cluster bacterium
AAAGAATGGATCCCACTACGGCACGACAGATTGACACAACGCCACCGATCGTCGCCGACTTGCATTTGAATGTTAAGCGTTTGAAAGAGCTGCAAGGGCAAGATGCTTTCGAGGCCATAATTTAATGATTTTTATGAGGCGTTTTCAAAAGCCTTTCCGGAAGAAGAATGTATTGATGCTGAAGACCTCAAAACATCCCTTCGGGAAATGGAGCATTTCGATCTTTGGACGATTTACGAAGGAGACTCGAATCATGTGATCGCTGGAGCAATTACAAATATGGTGAAATCTGGCGGACAGAAATTTGGCTGGATTCCCTATCTTTTTACTGAAGGGGATTCGAGGCGTCAGGGCATAGGAAAAAAGATGGATGAATTGATTTGCTCCGAAGCTGCCTCACAAGGAGCAATAGGGATGTTTTTGGAAATAGTGGATCCTAAGAGAATTTCCGTCGAAGAAAGAGAACGTGAAATTCGTTTCTATAATCAAGGCTTGGATGAGACTCTTTTTAGCCCAGAAGGTAGATTGGCCTTCTGGAAAGCCTGCGATTACCAAGAAGTTGGGATGCACTTCATATCTGTCGGCTACGAGACTCCGTATATGTTGATGTTCAAATATCTTTCACCAGAACAGATAGGATCTAAGACAATTAGCGCCAAGACTGTAAATGAGGCTATCTTATGTAATCTCGGATGGAGAATCCAGAGGGAGATCCTCAATTCCAGCAGATGATGTCACAGAACCTTGGAGTAGATGAATATAATCTAAGCTGAAAAATGTGTGATCCCAAGATTGTTACGAAAGATGGATTTGCTTCTCAGGGCCTTGAGTCACGCAGGCTTACGCCACAAGGTTTACTTCATTTTGAAGACATTGGTAGAGAGAACCTTGATGTAGCAATGGAAGTTCTCTTTGCTTGTTTTGAAGATGAAGTGTCTAAGGAAGCTATCAGGACTGTTTTTCATGCCTATCTGAAAGGTGAGATTTCACACTCTTCGTTAGTGTACGAGGGGGGCACCATTGAGATTAAGGAGCAGTATCTATATCGGGATCGAGAAGCTAAGCCAGTTGCAGTTGGAGGTCTCTATAAGGAGTCTGAACGTGCACTTGATGATATATGTTTAAACTGGAGTGGAGTTGTCGCACAGGCAAGAAGGAAGCATTACGGATTAGAAGTGCTGCAACATCTGGAGCAAGTCGCAATCTCTCAAGGCTTTAACAGCTTGAGTGTTTGGAAAGAGGAAGAGAGTGGAAACTTTGAAGATTTAAGCCCTCAACAACGCATGTACTTGAAATTCGGAATGCAAGACTATGGAGAGCGTTTCCCTTATGTTTGGGAAGGAGTTGCAACTACAGAAATGTGGCTAAGCAAAAAACCATTAAAACGAGAAGCTTGGTGTGTTTTTCCGTAACTACTCAAAAAGTCCGGGGGAAGCAAGGTGCGATTAAAATTTAGCAACCAAGATAAATCTATAGGCCGTGGCGGGAACTTTTGAGAAATGTACAATTATTTCGGTTGATTAGTTCGACTCAACCCTCCTTGCTATGACTGCTCAAAAGCACTAAGGCTCAAAGGAAATTTTCAAAATCATTGCCTTTAGAAAAAGCCTAAATGCGTCAGAATATTAAGTTTATTTGAGAATATTACGATCTCTATAGAGGTTGAGGACGTGCAGATAGGCAATGCAAGAAATTGCTAAAGCTCATTCATGGAGTGTCCTTGTCATGGCGAACAGGTACTTGCGCTTCTCAGGTCAAAGGCATGACGATATTTTTGGTTGTTTATAGATTAATTGCTTTAATTGCAAGTGATATTAGGCAATCTTGTTTCTTAGGAAATTCCATTTGAAAAAAAGATACGACTGCATTCTTTTCATTTCTGTTATCTACTTCATCTGCGTTCTGCATTCCTTTGAAGTGCTGGCACAGGCTGGTCCAAACTTGCCACTTGACAGTGATAAAACAGTAAGGTCCTGCGATGATTACGCCACCAATGTACTTGGTGATCCATGGGATATGAGCAATAGTGCTGATATCAATTATTTCAATCCTTCAGATCTCACAGCAATTGAAAACCCTAAGTGGTCAGGCGGAACTTTTTCTTTCACCACACCAAGCCCCAACGCATCTACCTTTTATCTCATATCTCCGGCCTTAAGTAACCAAACAGTTGGTGGACGCTTCGGACAAGATTATCCAATTGACACTTCAAAATATACGCAGCTCTCCATAAGGATGCATACAGACATTGCTGATAATAATGGGGGAATTAAAATTATTCTCGATAGAGGGGTTGGCTATGTTGTCGCTAGAACAGTGAGCCAACTTATTCCAACTCTGCCTGGATGGCACACTTATACTGTTGATATGAACACTCTCGCCATCTCCGCATCTGAGAGTACTGATACCAGGGCTTGGTCAGCGGGTTCTGTTACTGGACTTGCGTTACAGCCCGTGCAAACAAAAGGAGTGCAAGTCACTATAGATTGGATTCGACTTGAAGATCCTCTAAGTTGTGAGACACTTTCATTGGCTTATGGGTCGCTTTCCACTAATGTAGGTGATAAATACAATTCGTATCTTGATTCCGATCTAGACCCATTAAATGGCTACATCTCTAAGGTTGTCGAGGGAGCTGATGCCACAAGTTCAGCAAGTTATACAATATCCACTGATGCGATAGCGCCTGGTTCTTATTACCTTAACACTTTTGTGTCATCTGATTGGGCGACTCTTTACAGAGACGATCCATGGGATATGAGCAGCAGTGATGACATCACTACAACTGGAATTTCTGAACTAAAAGCAGAAAATGGTCTTATTACTGGAATCACGAGTGAGCCATATGGGGCATCTATCTACCTCAATTTCAATAACCTCTCGATTCCTGCTTCGCAATATTCAAAGTTATCATTCAGCCTTAGCAAATCAGATTCAGAATCTTTCTCTATATTCTGGTCAAATGAATATGGGACTTTTGGAACAGTAATTACTCCTGCAGTCGATGATTCGGATGGTGATAGTGTGTACACAATTAATCTTGGTTCCAAGCTAGACTGGAATGGTACAATAAGTCGGTTAATTTTGAGGCCAAGCAACAACTCTGGGGTTACATTTTCCCTTGATTTCGTAACCTTGCAAACATCTGATTTCCAGACCTCTGCAACGCCTCCTGCTGTACTTACATCGTCTGGGCAGCTGACCATAAATTCTCCACCCTCCATTACAATTACGCATCCCGATCAACAAGGGGGTGAAGCCATTAGACCATGGGATATGATCCCTGATGATTTCGTGCTTTTAAGAAACTTACGCACAGATATGGATCCGTCATACTCACAGGAACCTTATACATGTTACCTTCCAGATGTTCGCTTGGTAAGTGGTGAGAGGGGAAATTTCTTTAAAGGAACTAATATTCTTGGGAATGAAGATCCTAGTAACTTCTTGTCCTTTCCATATGGCAGTGCTAGTCCCTTAGTCTTTGATTCTCAGGCTTATTCCAATTTATGTTTCAAACTGAAAGTTGATCACGACTTCGATCTCTGCCTGGGCTCCGTGGCCCGTGTTATTTGGAAAGACTCAACCGGCACTGATTTCACCTCTGAGGATCTGGTGTTGGTTACCGACCACTGGAAAAATGACGGTTGGGGGACTTATTGTATTAACATGCTTAATATTTCCCACGATAGTGGTGCTTTAGGCTGGCTTGGTAGTATCACTTCTTTCCGTATTGATCCTCATGAGTTCTCCAAGTCGATATGTGGAACAGATGGAGCTCCCACCGGTGATTCGGTGTCTGTGCCTTACTATTTTGATTGGATTAAACTTAGAGCCGACTTAAGTCCCAGAGATAATAATGTACTCATTTCCTACGATGCCGACGATAGTGACTCAGATCCCATTTCTGTGGCATTTTACGCCTCCACCAACAACTCTTTCTCAGGACCAGGTGGCGACACCTACGCACTTGGTGCTGGAAGCGATGGTCTCTTGAAATGGGATACATCAACAGTGCCAATAGGCAAATATTACATTCATGCTGTGGCATCCGATCCATATCAACAAGTCACCAGGACCAGTAAAGGAAGGGTTAATATCAGCGGAGAACGAAAGGCATCTTACAAACCAAACCTTCATGTTGAAGCTCCTTATACTGGCACTGTGGTTTGTGATACTATGCAAATTAAGGGCTATGCAGTTCAGCCCGATCGGTATGAACGGGTTCCCATTGTTCAAGTTCTAATAGATGGCACTCCAGTCGATAAAGATATCCCTGGCTTGTACAGCGCATCGGCATTAAGTAGTTATCCTGCTATAGAATCCAGTAATTCTGGATTTAACTTCAATGTCTCTACTAGCTCTCTTTCTGCTGGAACACACTATGTTACCGTCAGAGCTTTTTCATCAGATGGAAATTACAGCGATTCAGACCTAATCCAGATAGATAAAGCAGCAAGCGGATGTACAAGTGCAATAGTAGATCCCGATCCTAGCGGAAGTCCTGTTGCACCCGATCCAAATACTCTGGTCTCAACACCTACACCAACTTCTACTCCAACAACGGCAGCGCCTATCATTAAATCTGTGAATATCAAACCAAGCGGGAAGTTTACAATGACTATTGAAAATACAGTTGGATCAACCTGTAAAGTAGGGGTTAAAGTCGGAACATCAACAAAGAAACTCTCCCTAATCAAAGAATATAGCCCAAAATCTACGACATTGAACCTGAAAGCGAGTAAGATTTTAATCAACTCCAAAAAATTGAACAAACTATATTTTCAAGCCTATAGAGATTGTAGCGGCGAAAGTCGAAAAAGTTCCGCCAAAAAAACTAAAACTCTATCCTCTCTTAATGGTAACATATCGACTATCAAGAAACTAATAAGCGCTTTAAAAAGTAAATTAAAATCCTCTTAAAAGCCTCCTTCTTTTTTTGAAGGAGTTGTGTGCTTAGTCCCGAGGACTTGGAAAAGATTCTGATATGTGCTTTGATTTGATAAATTAACAAGTTCTCCCATTTAACTTCTCAAACACTCTTAATATGCTAAAGTCTTATTTCTTTCGTCTGCTAGACTTTATTAACCCGTTATGCGTCCTAACTATTATTGTAATAAGCGTCACGACCATATTAAACCATTATGAAATTCCTTTGCGAACAGAGCCTCTTTTTTGCATTGTTCAGCTTCTTATACCGCTTCTGTATTTGTCCCTGCTTGGCTTTCTTATATTGGACAGATTGCCAAATAAAAGTTTTCAAGCATTCCTAAATCCAATACATTTGGCAACTGGCCAAGTCATTTTGGCGTCATGGTTATACATTCGCTCATTCCTGAATCATTTTATTTTCCATATTCCATTCTCCTTGTTGGATCCTGCTATTCCCCTTGTTCTTTTTATCGTTATTGCAACTCGAAATAAGGAATGGTCCACATTGAAGTCTGCACTGAGAGATACTCGCTCTCAAAGCTTCTTTTCCCTATCATTGCTTTTGATAGCATTCGTTTGTCTGCGTGAACTACCAAGGGAAATCATGCTATCAAGTGACCCTGACCTGCATAGTTTTTTCACCATACAGATTTACAAATTCAGAACAATACCCTTCCAACAAGAAGCTTGGGGTCCGCTTCCCTTTGGATATCCTGCGGGGTTCCCGATTCTGGTTTATATGTGGAGCTCATTGAGCGGACTTTCTGTCCTCAATTCAGTGCAAGTCATGCCCTTTCTCCAAACAAGTTTTGCCCTCCTTGGCGCCGTCTCTTTTATAAGCGCACTCCAAAAGAATTCAACTGCCCTTCAATTTATCGTATCGGCAACAGTGGTCCTTGGCTTCTGGCTCGTTGCGCTACCTTTTGGATTTAACATTGTGTTTTTTCATTTAGAAGGAAGTGGCCGTAGTAGTTCATTGCTTTTGTTATTCAACATCACAGCAATTCTAATTCTCATCATAAGAACATGGAAAATTCGCCCTAATTATGCCCTTGGGGCCATTGCTCTGCTTGCAGCAAACATGGCTATTTTGACTTTAATCAATCCCGTAAACATCCTTCTTCCAGGGCTGTTTGTAACTTTGGTAATTAGTGCGCTTGTCTACCAATCATTTAAACAAAAGCAGAAACCACTTACGCTATTACTGTCCATCTCCCCACTACTCTTATCGCTTGCATTGACTCTATCGGATCCCTATTTCTTCGGATTGATTGATGGAAGGGCGATCGTACAAGACAATCCTATGGATGAAGTATCTTCTCACATAGAAATAAAGCAGAAAGCTATCCAATACTTTTCAACTCTAATGAATGACTCATATGGCAGTTTCACTGAACTTTTCTCATTCACTTCAATACCACAATTGCGTTCCTTTTCAATATATATCACCTTATTCGTATTGATTATATTCACGGGAATTCTATCAGCACGAAGCAAAGACAAGTTTGTTCCAACCTTGATAATTGCTTTATTTCCTGCAGTCACTGCTGCTTTTTATCTCGCGCTTGCCCCCTTTCTTTCGGTACTTCCTCCAGGGAAAGGGTTGTATCTTTTAGGACCTTACTTTTTTAATCTTTGCCATCAAGCGCTTTTTTTATGGACAAGTGTCGCACTTTCGTTTCTTATGATACACTTTTGCTCAATTAACACTCTTTTTATTCTTCCGTTCATAATCACTCTTGCCTATCTACCCACCGATAGCAGTCGAGTCAATCTTCAGCCTAGATACAATTACTGTGGTTCGATGGGGTGTGTTTCAGATGATGATAAAACTATCCTGCAACAGATTGAAACATTTAGCCAATTGAAGGTTACGGAAGCATTAAGCAGCCAGCATAAGGCAGTACCAAAAATTCTCATACTCAACATAATCTCAAGAACGAACGGTGAAGAATGGTTATTCCCATTTGGGGCCGCAAGAATCTTACCCCTCTACAACACAATGCCTCTAGCCTTTTATTATAACCAAGGGAATCAATCATATAGTTTCCAAAGCTATCAAAAGCATGTTTGCCCAAGGTTTGATAAGCAGTGGCTTAGGAATCGAAACATTAGATTCGCATTTCTACCCTCAGACGTTGGTCCTGTCTGTCTGGGTGCTCTGGCTGATATAGCCCAAAAAAAGGAGAATGTTATTTTTGAGAGCGGAAAGGCTAAATTCATAAAACTTTTCTAGACTCAATCATTGACAGGCCGAAATTCTCCGCGATACCCTGAAAGTAATGGGCAATACGTTTATAAACGACATATATCTCACCAATTCCATAGTTAATTTCTTATACGCCGGATATCAAGGGGCCTTCGCCGCACAAAATCTCCTATCACAACTTGGATACAAAAACATCGATCCAGGTGAAATTTCACTAATAGAAACCAAACTGACTGAGATTGAAAGATGGAAAGAGGACTTATTGAAGGGTCTTCCCATATTTTCATCAACCTGGAAAGCCCCTCAAACTGTCGCATCAAAGAAAGCTTTCCAAACTCTTTCAGAACTTCGAAGTGACTTGCTAAAAACTGTTGGGCATATAAAAAAGTCATTGCTCGCGGAGGATCTTGCAGAATCAAAAGAAGAAGTTAAATATTTGATTGCCGCATTTTCAAGGCAGGCATATTCAAGAGAAAATTACGTACGAGGATTCATCGAATTCGGAGAATCTTTCAAGCATCAAGATGTGGTTGACAACTATACAAAGTTTCTTCCTCAAGCAGAACAAGGCTTACAGGCCGCTCATATGTTCCTCCAAATCTTTCAGTCAGAAGAAAAGCCACAAGCTGTTTTTTTTAAGGGTCTATACGAAGAATGTATTTTTCTTCCTGGGGTCTTTCAGGCACAAGTTCATGATATAAATATTTTACTTAACTCTTATACCGAGGTAATTACCTATGAAAAACTCGGTATAATTCCTGAACATATAGACTCTTGGGAAAGTATTAAAGTTAATGCGACAGCCGCTGGTTATTGGCAGGCTTGGGATTTCACGCCAGAACTTGCTGCGAACTGGCTCGAGGCCCAATTCAACGATCCTAGAAGCGCCTGGTTTTGGCTAAACATGGGCTTCGACCCCGGGGATGCGCGAGAGTGGGCACTTGCTGGCTTTTTCCCTCCAGCAGCGAGAGAATGGAGAGAGAGAGGTTATAGCCTGGAAGCAACTTTGAAGTTTTTAGAAGATCAGTCTGTTAGGCAACAGGTTCAACAAAGAGCCGAAGCTGAGGATAAAGACGAATGGGCCCAACTTAAGCGCTCAAAGGAAAGTGAATCTGAAACCAATCAAAATCTCCTTAATGAAAAAGGCGAGCCTGAGGATTCATAAGTAATAATCCCTATAGAAAAAATTCGAAATGTCCAAATTGTTTCAGCACTTCTTCATTCATCCAGGAAACTCAAGGTGCATATTAGTATTAAGCTTGATACTTTTTATAACTTGCCTGTTCTGCTGGAACATATCGTTAGATCAGGCGATGTTAATCACTACCGATGGAGAAGACTATCTCAAGTACGCAAACTTGATTGGTAGCCACAGCTTTGAGGAAATCAATCCTTACAATAAAGTCATATTACGCTCACCACTTTACCCATGGCTTATTGCCTTTGCGACTTCTTTGGGATGGGAAGAATTAGAAGCAGTCCGGGCTCTTCACATTTCTGTTGCGTTCCTATCATTGGTGGCTATCGCCTTGCTTCTTCGCCCAGTTATGCATCCGCTGATCACCATACCTTGCGCAGCTCTGCCTTTGATACAAGGACGGGTCTTCTACTTTTCTGTCCTGACTGAGTAGATTGCAATATGCGGTCTACTGGTATTTTTTGCAGCCAGCGCAAGACTTCTAATAAATTTTAACAAACTTTACCTAACTATACTTGTTATCACGACAATTATATTAATCTCCTTGCGAAGCGCGTTTAGTCCTCTGGCCATAATACTTCCAATCATCGTCCTGACTGCCATACCTGGCCGAACGTCAGTATTCCAAAAAGCGGCACTTCCTTTTGTGATCTTACTAATGACTATCAGCCCAATCATTATTTACAACCGCATTATGCTCAAGAACACTTCCTTTTCTTCTATCGGCGGACTTGCAGCATTTGGAATGTCTTCTCTGCTTGAGGATGAAGGGTTAGAGGGGCAGCTCGATCAAAATACCCAAACGTTTGCAGATAGTTTTAGGAAATTAAGATACCGAGAGCCTGAGGAACTCAAAAACAATCTCAATCTGGAGCTATCTGTGAATTACAATATGTTTGTAGCAGCCGAAAAAATCCGACAAGAATTTGGATGGAGCTATATAGACCTCAGCAATGTTGGAGCAAAATACGCCAGGGCTGTTATTCAAAAAAATATAATTGCTTACTTGCATTTGGTTTTCAACCAGTGGATTGCTTCTTTTCGTTTTATCGATTACCAAGGCTATCTCACCGGGATTATTTTCGTGGGATGTTTTTGTTTGATGAGGACAAAGGCTAAATCAAAAGTCCTGTTTCAAGCAGCTCTTTTCCTTATTGCTTTTCATTTCTTACATGTTTTTTTCTGTGTTATGGTTCATCCCTCAATTTTCAGGCATTTTGCTGGAAGTTATTTCCCAGCCCTTGGGGCTATGTACCTAACAATCTTTGGCTCCTTCGCAGAAAGAATAAGTGCTCAGGGGACATAGATTAGTTTCTGTCCGAAAATTAAGTTTTGGCGAAAGCGAGAGGCGGTAGCCGGCCCAGAAACTTAAGCCGCCCCAACTTTCGTTGCGGCGCTGCCCACTGTACTGCTAGAAGTGAAGTGGTGATTTGGTAATTTTCAGATGTAGCACTATAATTTTTCCTCAGAGAGCTCGTGTAGCTGTTCGGAACTGTTCGATTTAGGCCTTTTGAGTTTGATCCCGAAGTCTCTGAGAAGATGAATCTCACTCCACTTTAAGCTCTATACTTTCAGAATGACTGTTAAACTCAGGGGCATACATGCACTCAATACTTGCAATTCCACTTTGGTAATTTCCCCTAAGCTGAACTCTTGTTGAGTACTCAAATACATATGTGCCTTTAGGAAGATAATCGATAAAGAAGTGGCTGGCGGTGTCTTTAGTAGTTTCATAAAAGCTAAGGCCATCCTGGTATTTGTAGCCGCTTAAAACATTGACTGGTTCTGTGCCGCTTCCGCGTTGATCTTTAAGATGCATATATTCCATATCTCGATCGACTCTTAGTTCAACACGAACAACAAGTTCATCCCCCACATGCAATGGAGTTTTTAGTGGCTTAAGGACTTGTCCTTTCTCCGTAGTCTCCTTCACAAAGAGAGTCTTCTTTAATTCTAAGGGTGTGCCCTTGAAGGGGGTGATCTTAGAGATGTCTTCTAAATACTGCCAATGAAGGCTTCCAAAACTCACGCCTTCATCAATCTTCTTTACAGTAATATTTCCAAGCTCAGGCTTTATTTCATCTCTCAAAAAGCGCTTCTCATAAAAGCCAGTTCCTGCTTCCACCTTTTCAGGCTTGAACGTTTTAGCCCCAAGGTATACTTCAACAAGCGCATCACTAGAAAGCATATTAGCCCCACGAAGCAGTAGCGCATAAACTGCATCTGCGGTAGCCTTGGTTGTTTTCCAGTCTTGAGTTTGCTTTTGCTTAAGGAGCCAAACTTTCAAATCTTCCACTGCCTGCGAATCGCTGGAGACCTCATCAAAAGCCTCAATCATAAGACTTTGAGTTTCTATTGGCGCTCTATACCACCACCATGAGAATTCAAGATCGCGCCAAAACATCCCCAGTTCTTCATTGGATACACTTCTTTCTTTCAGAGATTTCATTATGTCCAACGGAGTTGAGTCGTTTGGATTTTTAAAATCAGGAGATTCATTAAAGCGCTTGAGTGCAATGGCAAGATGCGCCTGCGATTGACGACTATCGAGCTCTGACCAAAAGCGCCTTGACTGTTTGAGAAAAAACTCAAGCATCTCTCTATGCTCGCTGGAAACAGGATGTTCTGTGATAAAGAAGCTTCGGCCATAAAGATAAAGTGCATCAATATAACCTGGAGTATATTTATCTTTATCCTTTATATCGCTATAGCGCTCCTTCATCCATTCATCCAAAGCCGAAAGAGCTTTCTCAGTTACCGATGTATCAATCTTTACTCCAAGATGCCGAAGCCTCCCAAAGCCTGTCATGATATAGAGAGATATGTACTCGCTTGGACGCCCACCAGGGAACCAGGGCCACAGTCCTTCGCTTAGCTGCATTTCTTGAAGCTTCTGTAATGCCCGAGTACTTTCATCTTGCATTCGATTGGAGTCGAACAAGAGAGCAATGTTTTGCCGCGCATCTTTCTCTTTTTGAGCTTGCCTATACCAAGGAGTTTCTT
The DNA here is from genome assembly GCA_012797725.1 of SAR324 cluster bacterium. Next base: position 11,343 of record JAAZON010000547.1, read on the forward strand.
CCAGTAATACCGACTTAAGATCTTGGTTCTTTTCAAGAGGCGATTGAAGAGCTTCTGTCCCCTTCCACAGATCAAATATGCGTTTAATTTTCGGATCGCTATTTGCGATATAAGAGCCAAGAACATTTGCATAGAGGCGGTTAAAGACTTGCTCGCTGCATTCATGCGGATATTCCATCAAATAGGGAAGCGCTAACACAGCATACCAAGCAGGCTGCGATACCATTTGAAGCGTAAGGCTCTCTGACTTCAATGTGCTAGGCTCGCCCGAATTAAGCAGGCGCTCAAATTTGAAATTCTTTTCTTGCTTTCCCCTAATAGGAAGCGGCATGGATTCTTCGACTAAAATCCGCCGGCTTAAAACCGGAAGATATGCCTCTTCTCCGTCTGAAAACACTTCACTTGCCCCTACTACTTTATATTGAAGAAAATCCATTCCATCAGGTATGGATATCTTCCAGAAATAGCTTCCAGATTCCTTTGGCGGAACTTCAAAGCGCTGTTCGGAATTTATATTTCCAAGGGCCAAATCACGCGTTTCTAAAGTGCGCGTATCCGAGAAATTTAGCGATACTTTTCCACTTTGAGTCTTATTACTTCGATTTGAGACCTTAACGCTAAATTCGATTGTATCCCCTTCTCTTACGAAGCGCGGAGGGTTTGCTTCAATCATCAAATCCTTGGATGTCACAACTTTATCGCTTAAGAGTCCACTCTTAAGCTCCTTGTCATGCGCAAAGCTTAAAAACTTCCATTCTGTAAGCGCTTCGGGCATTTCAAAGACAATCTTAACTATGCCCTTTTCATCGCTTAAAAGATGTGGAAAAAAGAAAGCTGTTTCAGCAAAGTTCTTTCGGACAGAGACTTGACTTGTATTCGAGACTGCCACTTTTGTCTTTGCTATTGGCGCAGCGATATTTTCAGACTCATAATAAGATGTCACTTTATTTCCTTCCTCAAGAACATCTGAAGGAGCAACTGCCATCTTCTCCATTAAATTTCCAAAGATTCCCCCAACCCGGCTAGAATTGCTATCAACATAACGCTGCACGCTTCTTCCAAACGAATCCACAAAGCTTAAATAGCTTCGGTAGTTGAAATCGATTCTTCGATATTCCACTTGGCGCTTTCCTGAAATGTAGTGAAATACCTTCGCTTCATTCTCAAGACTTGACTGCATACTAGATCTTTCGACACGAAAAATATCAAAAAGGCCTCCCCAACTATGCGGGCTATATTGATCAAGAGAGGCGTCATAGAGAGCTGCCACGAGTTCCGCTGCTACTTTTTTCCCATCAGGACCCTTTATGCTGAGACTCCAAGTTTCTTTTTGTCCAGGACTTAACTTTGAAGTAAAGTGCTCCCACTTAAGCTCAAGCTTTTTATTTGTCCAAGGAACTTCAACGATCTTTTCATTAAAGTAGCCCCTGTTCTCATGAACAAATGTTGTTCTTATGACAAAGCCTCCCCTCATTTCTTCACTAATTTTCTGTTCAATCTTTTCTTGGGTCACACCAGGAGCAGTCCACCACGCACGAAGCAGCTTTCCATTTTGTTCTATCTCAACAAAGGCTCTGCCCTTTTCATAACCTGTGCCCCAAAGGGCATTAAAGACCTCTCCTGGCTCAAGCGTCCATGCTTTAGCCCTGAAAAGTTCAGGAAGCTTTATTGGATATTTCTCTTTGTTTGGATCTAAAACCTCGAAGATCTTTTGGGCTGTGATTGCTTTGCCAAAATTGTCTTGACTGTCTAGTATCGCTTTATAGATCCCAACAGGCAGTGGAATTTCAATTTGCGCAACGCCTTTCTCATCCGTATTAAATGATCTTTCAGCAATAACTTCAGCAGTGTCCCAGGAAAGCGGTGATGAAGGATCCGGCTTTACGGGCTCATTTTTTAATCTGGGACTGGACCAATGACCTTGAGTATGCGTGCTCAAATCACGTCGAACAACTTTAGCAGGCTCTTTTAATCGAAAAACCTTTAATCTTCCTTTGGCTGGACGGCCTTCACCGTCATGAGTACTGCTTTGAACTTTAATACTAACGGCTTTGTCTTTTGTCTGCCATTCGTTTATGTCTAACGAAGCGCTTAGTGCGGTGTAACCTATACGAAGCTTTTTCTCATCGCTCCTGCTTTCTCCGTTAGTGTCTGTGACATCCGCAGTCACAGAATAGCTAAAAATTGGTTCGTCCTTTTCGGGAATTGCATTATCTGCTTTAGCTATAAACTTAATAACAAACGAGCCGTCTGTTTCTGTAACAGAAGACCCGTGTGCAATTGCCTGCACTGCAGCTAAATTCCCTGATCGCCACCAGCACCATATTGGAAACTGCACCTCTCTTTGCACGCGCCATTTTACTTTTGCACCTCCAATTGCAGAGCCTGTATATGCAGTTACTTTTCCTTTAAGAACTACTTCTTCCTTCAATTTGGGAGCTTGCTCTGGCGAATTCAATGTGACTTCAAATTTCGGGCGTTTATACTCTTCAACTCTTAGCTCCGTACTTCCGCTTGGACTATCACCTTCAGTAGATATAAGCATTCTTCCGGGCAAACGATCCCTTGGAGCCGTAAATATTCCATCAAAAGAGCCAAAGTCATTACATTGCTTAGAAGCTCTTGAAATTTCTTTTTGATTCGTATCGGAAAAAACCACTTCGACATTGGCGTTCTTTAAGACTTCATAGATTGAATTATCTTGATCGTATTTAATACAGATTCCCTTATAATAAATCGTCTGATCGGGGCGATAGATAGAGCGATCCGTAAAAAAGACAGCACGAGTCTTTTCTTTTGAGCTTTGCTGGTTTTGCCAGCCCATCATGCTTTCATTAAGGCTTGCAAGTTCTTGAGTGCCATAACTTACAAAAAACACAAATACATCTCTTTCTATATTTTCAACATTAAATATTCCGTTTAAATCTGTGCTTTTGCTTTCTCTTAATTGGTAATAACCTTCTCGATTGCGGGCAAATACTTCGACCTTTGCGCCTTCAAGCGCTTCGCCAGAAATCGCATCCAACACAAATCCATCCATTCGATTTTGAGCCTCTTGCCTTCGAAGGACTAAAGCAAGATCGCTAACCCAGACCGGAGCTGCACTGATTTCATTATCCTGCTCATTAAAGCTTTCATTTGCGCTTGCAACAATCATGTAAAAGCCCGGTTTAAGACTTGTGGGAGCTGCTACCTTTTCAATTCGTTCGGCATAATCAGAAGTTTCTGGCAGATCTAAAGACCACTTAAGTGCTGGAGTTTTTTTGTAAAGATCTTTTCTAGTTTGCTCATACAGCGAACTTGTTGCATTCCATCTGCTCGATTTCAAAATAGATTTGAAATCGTAGGGAATAGCTTTAAAGTAAAGCTTTCTCAGATTCTTGTATGTGATATCTATTGTTGAAAGTGGCCCGTTCCAAACGCTTTCTGTTTGAATGCTTAAACTTTTTGCTTCAATCTGCTTTATGATATTAAAGCACATGTCGCCGCCAACACTCGAAGGAAAGGCCTCCAAGCATCGTTCTGCGATTTTACGTGCTTTTACAAAATCTTCCTCTGCCTGTAAAAGCTTTGCCAGCTCTGCAAGTGCGCGTGTTGAAACTTCATAGCTCTTCCATTTGTCAGCAATTTCTCTTAAAGCTTTTTTATAACGATCCTTCTTTTCCTCTCCTAGCGCTTTATTGTACCCAAATTTAAGTCTCCACAAATCAGCATCAATAAAGGCCGTTTTATCTTGGTCATTTTTATGGAAGGTGAGAAGCTTTTGGTACAACAAAATTGCTTTGAAGGTTGTCGAATCTTCATCCGTTGTAAAAGGCTTCCATGTCAAAAATTCATCAAATGAGGACAGAACTGGACTTTGAGCATCAATTTCAAATTCATCTTCAGCGCTTACAGTGCGTTGATCTGCTGCAATATAGAATTGCAGTGCATCATTTGCAATAAAGTCAAAGAGGGTAGGCCTATAATTATCAGGAACTGAACCTTTCTCCAAAAATTGATCGTAATCAGATATTTTTATCTCCTTTAACTTTGCTTCCCAAGAAAGAGCTTTTGTAAAATGTTTATCGATTTCAGAAAGAATGGTCGCAAGATCCCAAGTCTTAGGATCTGATCCTGGTACCTCAGTACTTTGTGTTCGCTGCCTGAAGCGCCATTGATTTTGTTCAAAATAGCGCCAGTACCAATTTGCAAGTACTGCTTCCATGAGCGGTTTAATTTCTTCCGGAGCTTTCTCTATTTCAGACTGCATGCGTAGGATTTTTTCTTCTGCTTTATTCCCTTCAATCTCTCCTTCAAGAGAGATTTTCATCACTATTGCTTTTAGGGCTTCTGCGTATGCTTTCTCCTTTAAAGCTTGCTCTCTAATCGGCACTATGTTCTCAATGGCACTCTTTGGCAGATGCTTTTCTATCGCATCCTCAACTTTCTTCCACTGAGCATCACTAGGCCCGGCAACTGCAAATAGAGGGGTTAAGAGAATAAGAAGTGTTATCT
>JAAZON010000548.1 GCA_012797725.1 SAR324 cluster bacterium
AATCTTTCGATGAGGCAGGCGATAGAGATTGAGTGATATTGGAAATGCTCCACCAGATCTTTCACAATCTTCAATATCAAAGTCTTTGGTGCTCAAAGGTGAAATAAGGCTTTCTGAAATCATAGAGTTAGAAAACTGAGACTTAAGACCAGTATTTCTATTTAGAGTATGTCTCGAATTCATAGGAACATCAGAAGAAAGGTCTTTATTCAAGTCATTCATTGGAATCTCGCTCCGTTTCTCTTCGGGGTTTTCGAAAGCATCTGAGGTGCTGACAAAGTTGATTGTCAACGATGCATTTCTTAGATTTACATTTTAAACGGAAGTCAAGAAATAACCGAGCAAAAAATAAAGTAATACTTCCAAGGCTTTTGCAGACTTAAGCCAGGCAGTACTAAAAAGAGACTCTAGGTTCTCATGGCAGTTTGAATGTTGTAGGGCGCAGTAACTCAAGAGAGACTTCCTTTGTCACACTTTTGTCATGAGTTTCTTGTGTCAATATTTAGGCATTGGGGTTTTCCTTGCATTGCTATAAGTGGTCAATTAAAGAATATTGCTTTATCTGTCAAGAAAGAATAATTCTCCCAATGTAATTCTTTAAAGAACATTTTTGAAAATAGGATGTAGAATATGGGTTTCCCTTCTACTCGCTTAAGGCGGCTTCGTTCAACGCCTGAGCTTCGAAATTTAATACGTGAAACTAAAATCAACCCCGAAGACTTTGTCATGCCCTTATTCCTTGTGCCAGGAAGTGATGTGAAGAAGCCAGTTACATCTCTAGATGGGCAATTCCATTTTAGTGTGGATAGAATTTGTGATTATGCCAAACGGATATACGATTCTGGCATAACAGCGGTTCTTCTATTTGCAATACCAGAATATAAAGATGACACAGGAAGTTCAGCTTGGAATGAAAAAGGGATAATTCAAGAAGCAATTAGACGGATTAAGAAAGCAGTGCCTAGGCTTATAGTGATTACTGATCTTTGCTTTTGCGAGTATACATCTCATGGACATTGCGGAATCCTAAAAGACGGCAAACTCGATAACGATGCAACTCTTGAGATCATTATTAAGCAAACACTTTCACATGCACAAGCAGGAGCTGACATGATTGCTCCAAGTGGAATGCTTGATGGCTGTGTGGGTGCAATGCGCCGGGCTCTCGATGAAGAAGGTTTTAACATGTTACCCATTATGGCTTATTCAGCTAAATTCGCATCAGGATTTTATGGTCCATTCAGGGATGCTGTGCAATCAGCGCCGAGCGAAGGGGATAGAAGGGGCTATCAAATGGACCCTGGGAATGCAAGGGAAGCACTAAGGGAAGTGGCACTTGATATTGAAGAGGGAGCAGATATTGTTATGGTCAAACCAGCTCTTCCTTACCTTGATGTTATTGCCCGAGTAAAAGATGAATTTCAAATGCCAACAGCGGCCTATAATGTAAGTGGTGAATACGCGATGATAAAGGCAGCCGCCGCTCATAATCTGATTGACTATGAAAGAGTTAGAGATGAAGCTTTGCTGAGCATAAAGCGAGCAGGGGCTGATGTTATTATTTCATATTTTGCTCTTGAAGTTGCTGAACAATTAAGATAACGCGTTCTAGAAAAGAAATGGGCATTGATATGGTGTCCCAAAATCAATCACCCACCAAAAGATGCCTGTGTTATCGACAATACAAGCGGCGCCAATATATTTGAAAGCATTGCTGAGTATGTTGCTTCGATAACCGTTGCCATTAGACATCCAACTATTTATCACCGCCAAGGCAGTACGATGCCTCTTTGCAATATTTACACTTGCTGTACCGATCTCGAAGCCTGACAAGGTGATGTATTCATTCCACCCTTCATTTGAGAACGTCTTGGAAGAAGCCATCCTAATGCCTTGAGCCCTCGCTGCCCATTGAAGTTGTGGGTGAACTTTTAAGGCTTCTAAACCAGCATTTGTTCTGTAATCATTTACAAGTGCAATAACTTGGGTTGCCTGATTTTTTGGGCAAAGTGTTTGTCCTTTTCCAAGTGCTGTCGGTGCCGGTGTTGAGGTATCGATGACTTCAGAGTTTGAAGTTCTATTTCTTGTCGAAGCTGTATTAGGGTCAATTATTATCTTTTTACTCTTGCTCCATTGGGATTCTCCTTTTGAAGTGATTAAGCGTGCACGATAAGATATTGTTCCAATATCTTCAGGTTCATCAGTTATAACCTGAAAACTTTTTAGTCCATGATATTCAGCAAAATATTCAAAGGCCGTATCACCTGGAAGGCGTCGTTGTATCATGATGTACTCAGCCGTCTTAAGAGATTTTTTAGGAAGCCTCAGAGTTACAATGACACGACCGTCAGAATTAAGTCCTAAAATAAGCTTAGGCGCGAGAATTTTTGCCGCACAGAATGCAGATGATATTGATATACAAAATGAGAAAATCCCTATTAGGGTACAAAAGAAGAATTTATATATGGTATTTTGGAACATCCCTTCAAAAACCAATACTTAGACCATAGAACCGCTAACCTTTTTATCGCTATATCCTAGATCATAAGGACACAGCGCGATACCTATTATGATGATCGTAATGAAATTTATTATTCAGGGCTTATTGAAGATCTATTCTTGTTTGATTTTCCATAACTTTAAAAGTCTCTGCTGTATTGTTGAGCTCAGACATATGTTTTCTAATGGCAATCCGACCTGAGCGAATAAATTCTTTAATCTTTACATTCTTGAAACTCTTAAAGAGCGTTTCAATCTCCTCCTCATTTCCTGTCTTTTCTATTACAAGAGCTTCTGGATCAATTGAAACAATACTGGCTCCAAGTCTCACCACATGATGAGCTATGTATTGCCTTGTGTGGGCGTCCGGGGTCTCTATTCGGAAAAAGGCTATTTCTTTATATATTAATTCCTCATTTTGGCTGACTTGCACCTTAAGGACCTCAATTATGCGCCTGAGCTGTGCAGCAATCTTTTCTGCGTTTCTTGGAGTGTCATTTACTACTAATGTAAAGCGTGAAATCCCTTCAGTCTCAGTGTGAGAAACCGTCAAGCTCTCGATGTTCATTTTTCTGCGAGTAAACAAAACTATGATTCTGTGCAGGACTCCCGGACTGTTCTCTGCGAAAATTGAAAAAGTGCATGCGCATTTATTTTTGTCGTTAAACATTTTTCCCCCTTAAAATATAATTTGTTTAGGCGGCAGCATTGAGTTTAATGGAATCGACAGCTGCTCCTGTAGGTACCATTGGAAACACATTGGCTTCTTCCTCCACCTTGACCTCCAATAAATAGGAGCCAGGTGATGATAAAAACTCCTCCAGCGCATGATCCAATTGTTCCCGCTTATCTATGATCTGTACTGCAATACCATAGCCCTCACAGATCTTAGCGAAATTTGGATTTTGCAAATTCACGTACGAGTATCTCTTGTCAAAAAAGAGTTCTTGCCATTGTCTCACCATCCCTAGGAAGCTATTGTTTAGAAGGAGAATTTTTATGGTAATACCTTCTTGCATGATGGTTCCAAGCTCCTGCAATGTCATTTGAATACCGCCGTCTCCAACCACTGCTATGACATTTTTTTCAGGGGCAGCAAATTTTGCACCTATCGCGGCAGGAAGCGCATATCCCATGGTCCCTAATCCACCAGAACTCAAAAAACTATTTGCATTTGAATATTGATAATAACGTGCAGCCATCATTTGATTCTGACCAACATCTGTCACAATTATTGCATTCCCTTGTGTTTTTTCATAGACAATTCGAAGCACTTCTCCCATTTTTATAGGGCCGTCTTCAGGGAAGCAGTCTTTTTGAATTACTTCTTTATTTTCTACTGCATGTAAACGCTCAAATTCGTGCATCCAGAGAGTCTGTTTCCGCTCTTCAAGCAATGGGAAAAGTTCCTTGAGGACAATTTTTGCATCTCCAATCAGGGCAATACTCGCATTCACATTCTTTCCAACTTCTGCAGCGTCTATATCAATGTGAATAATCTGAGCGTTGGGAGCGTAACTGTTGAGATTCCCAGTAACTCTGTCGTCGAAGCGCATACCAACGGCAATTATCACATCAGCCTTATTGGTCAGTGTGTTAGGTGCAAGATTCCCATGCATCCCAAGCATGCCCACATATAGGGGATGTCTTGTTGGGAAAGCAGAAACACCCAGCAACGTACATGCAACGGGTAGCCCGGCTTTCTCAGCTAATTTAAGCGCTTCGTGTTCGGCACGAGCAATGAGAACCCCATGGCCAATGAACATGAGGGGGCGCTTTGCGTCATTGATCAGCTGAGCAGCGAGCATTATTTTCTCAGTATCCAGATGAGGGTTGATAGGTTTCGGATTGCCTTCTTGGTATTGTACAAAAGCCGGAAGAAATTTCTCAAGAAAAGCATTTTTCGTAACATCAATCAAAACAGGACCAGGACGGCCTGAGCGTGCCACATGGAAAGCTTTTGCCAGTATAAGAGGTATTTCGGAAGCTTCCGTTATCTGATAATTCCACTTTGTGATAGGAATTGTGATGCTTATAATATCAGTTTCTTGAAAAGCATCGCTTCCTAAAAGTGAGGATCCTACTTGGCCCGTAATGCATACAATAGGAACTGAATCCAGCATTGCATTGGCAATTCCAGTGACTAAATTAGTAGCACCAGGCCCAGATGTAGCGATGCAAACTCCCACTTTGCCTGAGACTCTCGCATAACCTTCTGCTGCATGAGCAGCCCCTTGTTCGTGGCGAACAAGGACATGATGAAGTTTGTCTTTGACATCAAAGAGTGCGTCGTAAAGCGGCA
>JAAZON010000549.1 GCA_012797725.1 SAR324 cluster bacterium
TCCCTCGAACGTGAAAGCCTCCAAGACCGAGGCGGTCATTAGTGTTAGAAGTATTAATACAGAAGAGAAGAAAAGGGACGAACACCTTCTGAATGAGGACTTTTTCGAGGTGGAAAAGTTTCCTGAAATAGTTTTCAAGAGCAAGGAAATAAAAAATATAAAGGCAGACAGCTTTGATGTGCTAGGGGATCTGTCTATCCGAGGTGTGACTAAGCCTGTAACATTGAATGTCAGCGTTGGAGGAGTGGTAAAAGATCCATGGGGGAAAGAAAGAGCAGGCTTTAGCGCAACGACCAAAATAAATAGAAGAGATTTCGGACTTACTTGGAGCAAGTTAATGGAGACAGGCGGATTGGTAGTGGATGATGAGGTTTTCATCACTCTTGATATTGAGGGCGTAAAAGAAGGTTAATAAGAAGATGACACAATCTGAAATTGCAATTCCAATCAAACACTTCTTCGAGGTGGGTTCGGGGGCAAATCTTAAACCCATCGCGACAATTGAAGAGGCCCTGGCATTATATCATTCGGGGCGTTCTATATGGATTGATTTCTCAAAAGTAACTCGTGCGGATCTTGAGGCTATAGCTCCGTCCTTTGGCTTACATCCCTTGGCAATTGAAGATTGTTTTGATGAAGAGCAAATCCCAAAGATTGAAGACTATGCTACTAACACCTTTCTGCTTTTCAATACCTATAAATATGAAGATACAGAATTGCAAATTGGAGAAGTGGACATATTTGTTGGCGATCGTTTTGTTGTCTCGATAGGGTTTACTAATCCCACGAACACACAATGCTTTGAGCGTCTGGAGAAGGCATTTGCCCTGTATTCAAACAACCTTGAGGGGAAGGCTGATGTTCTTCTTCACATAATTCTCGATTACGTGGTTGATGAAAAAGTGGCTGCTATCGAGGCTCTGCAGGATGAAATGGATCGGTCTGAAGTGGGCGTGCTTGATGAGCCATCCACTTTCAGCCATGAGATGCTAATGAAGTTAAGGCGGCATCTAATGAACTTAAGAAAGAGCCTTTTCCATGAGAGAGAGATACTCGTTAAGATATGCAGGCGTGATTCGCCATTTATATCAGATAAAGCAATTTATCACTTTCGGGATATTTATGATCACTTGGCCAAGTTTTATGAAACAACGGAAATGTGTAGAGAGCGGATTTCCAATTTGATGGAAATATATTTTTCCATTCAGAATAATAAAATGACGATGGCTGCCAACAAGACGAATCAGGTCATGCGAAGGCTTACCCTAATTACCACGATTTTTATGCCACTCACTTTGCTTGCTGGCATTGGGGGGATGTCCGAGTATACGATGATGACAGGAGTGGAGAACTGGCGCATGTCGTATTTGGTCTTGTTTATTGTGATGATTATGGTAGGAGTAGTTAATTTTTGGATCCTTAAAGTGTTTGAATCTAAGGACTTGTAAGGTAATTGCTAAAATTCCTACTTGTGAGGCGACGCTTTATTGGGGAAAAATATAGAGGTTGATAAGACTTAATGTCTTGAGTGGTAAATTAAGTTCTTTGGCAATTGATTTTGTCAGTATTCCAGCCAGAGTGGAAAGGAGTTTCATATGTTTAGAAAGTTATTGGTGATTTCGCTATTAACCATATTCTCGCTGACAAATTGTGGAGGCGGTGGTGGAGGTGATGACCCGCTAGATTTCGTTGGAGCAGCCACGGTCGATCTTCGTAACCAGCCCCATAGAATAGATCCAGGTAATCACACACGAGTTCAAGTCAAGGTTTCAGATGTTCATAAAAATGGTATAGCTCTAAAAGTTCGTTTCCCAGTCGGTTTATTATATGTGCCTGACTCGGCAGAATTGACAGTGGACTCAGTGAATAAAGATATGAATCCGGATGTGAACGCCTCAGACAACAATTATGTTTATTTGGTTTGGTATATGGATCAGAGTCTATTTGGGCCAAATGGAGAGAAAAGTGGCTCTTTGGTCTTTGAGTTACGTGGGGTTTCGGAAGTGGACGATGGTAATATCGAGGCGATGGTGTCAGTCCTGGATCCTCATTTGCCGGATGGTACAGGTTTTGACATAAACAATCCCAATTTCTCAGCCCAGACTGATGACTATATTACAGTAAACTCACCAAGCTGAAGGAATTTAAGAATAAGACTCCTATGAATGGGAATACTAAAGTCAATCGAAGTACAGCTTCGGATCGGCTCCTTGGATGGCTTAGCCGTCTGTTGGTTTGGGGAGTCTTGTTTGGATCAATATATCTTCTTAGATCCTTTTTCCTTCTAATATTTTTGACCTTTGTCTTTGCATATATTCAGTCTAGGGCGGTTGATAGGCTGGCGCTTCATATAAAGAATCGGGTGGCGCGAGTAGCTCTTGTGGGACTAATATTTCTTGGTGCCTTGGTGGCAGTTGGGGCGTTCTTTGTGCCTACCGTTGTGCATCAGGCCAAGGTTTTTGCTGGTAACCATGCCGACTATTTACAAACTGTGGATTCACAAGTTTCGCAGCTTTTTGTTCGCTACCCAGTTCTAAGAGGGATGTTCCCAATTGATAGTTCGATCTTTGAGATGAATGGAGAAGAGGTTTGGACTGCTGAAACATCCATAACCGTTCAGATCGCTCAGAAATTGCTTGGATTTGGAGAGCAGGGCAATGGCAAGGAAAGCCTGAAAATAACAATTGATGCATTGAAAAACATAGGAAAGTACCTCGCAGCTACGATATCGGCCTTTCTACTTTCTCTTTTATTCTCATTTTTGATAGTTCTTGATTTACCTAGACTTCGCGAAGCGTTACTGGACATGGAAAATACCAAATTAAAGTTTATTTACGCGGAGGTTGCAGAAAGTGTGTATCGATTCAGTAGCGTTTTAGGCCGGGCACTAGAGGCTCAGTTTTTCATTGCAGTCATAAATACCATATTAACGGCAATAGGTCTTTGGATACTTGGAATTGATGAGAAAATTGCATTGTTGTCATTGTTAGTTTTCTTCTGCAGTTTTATTCCAATAGTTGGGGTCTTTATTAGTTCTATCCCTATTTGTCTTGTAGCGCTCCAGATATCGGGCTTCGGTCTGCTTCTATTGGCCGTTGTGATGGTAACAATAATTCATTTAATTGAAGCCTATATTCTTAATCCGAAGATTTATGGAGCTCATCTTCACATGAATCCCGTTTTAGTGCTGATTGTGCTTACAATTGCAGGCAAGCTTTTTGGTGTCTGGGGATTGGTACTGGCTTTACCTGCTTGTCGTTATTTTTTTGGTGAGGCTATTCGATTTAAGCCTGTCGAAACTACTAATATTTGAGGACTGGTAGATAAATCTGCAAGTGTTTTCACAGAGCACTGGCACAGAACGTAATGGCGTATTAGAATCTTTAATTGTGGAATTAAGGATGATGCAGAAAGAGTCTCGGTGTATTGACTAAAGGTGAATTCAATGAGTGGGTCTATGATTAATTTTATAAGAAAACAATGTAAATATCTTTTAGTGTGGGGATTAATAATAACAGGAATGCCAAATCCAATTTTGGCAGAGAGTATTCTAGGTGGTGTGGCACGAACTATTGAAGATATCGGAGGCCAAATTGTTGGAAATCCCGCTGCAAAGAACAACGACAAGCTAGAAAGGCAAATGATGCAAGGGCAGGGGTATCAGGGAGTGCAGGGAAATATTATGGTGATTGAAGCAAAACCAACTGTATCTGTGATACCCGAGCGGGAAGCTCAACCAAAGAAGATTTATAAAAAAGAAGCAACTCCTGTGGCAGTTGAGATATCAACACCTTAGGCATGGACAATAAGCAGAAGAATAAAGTGCGTAGCATGACTGGTTTTGGCCAGGCCAAGCAAAGTCATAATAATTATATTTATGAAGTTGAACTTCGATCCGTAAATCATCGCTATTTGGAACTCTCACTCAGACTACCAAGGGGGATGACTTCCATGGAGTTCGACTTACGGGCGGTAATTGCTTCACGACTAAGAAGGGGCAAAATTGATCTTAGTATAGTGAGAAAGCCTTTGAACCTGACGGCGGAAGAAGCGACTTTCGATAAAAAGCTTTTTCTTAGTTATCTTGAAATTTATAAGAAGAACCTTGAAGAACAAGGGTGTTCTGTTGATACAAAGAAAACAGACCTCGTATTTGAGGTTCTGAAAAAACCGGAGTTGTTTCATGCCCCTGAAGAGACTGAGGATATAGAAACTGAAAAACAAACCATCTTGCCTCTTGTGGAGACAGCTCTTGGGCTGTTGCTTGATATGCGGGAGAATGAAGGGGCAGCTCTTGCGCGTGATATACGCAAACGTTTGGAGACCTTGGAGGAACTTCAATGTAAAATTGCAAAGGCATCCCAGAACTTGCCGGAGAAGTTTAAAGAGCGAATCCAATCACGGATTAAAAAGCTTGAGTCTGAAATTACTATGGATGAAAGCCGTTTAGCGACAGAGCTTGTTTTTTATTGTGAAAGAGCTGATATCACCGAAGAGTTGGTTCGCCTTTCAAGCCATCTTTCACAATTCAAGGAGAGCCTTGAGACGGAAGGGCAAGGAAGAAAGCTCGATTTCATTGCCCAAGAATGCCAACGGGAGTTTAATACGATAGCCTCTAAGGCGCAGGACGCCACAATCCAA
>JAAZON010000550.1 GCA_012797725.1 SAR324 cluster bacterium
TGTCTGTTTTGATAGATAACTTCCGCGCCAGGAGCTCGTTTCTCAAATCCTTCGAAAATCGTAAAATTCTTGTTAGAGATCCAGAAATCACTAGTATACCAATGGAAATACTTCAAAAGAAAAGACAAGTCTGATTTTCACTTGGTTTCTTCCTCCGCAAGCCGGAGTCTCCAAAAGGAGCCAACTTTTGTTTTTTTATTTCACTTGGAGCATATAAACAGAAAGTCCACAAAAAAAATCTCATTGGACAATGAAAGTTTCCTTTACTTCATAGTCAAAGGGCTCGTCGCATGAAAGTCCCGCACCAACACTCACATACACAACTCCCCCACCACTCCTAACCCCTTCGATTTCCAGGGCTATTTCCTACTGGAAGCTGCCAATATCTAGCTCGGACGAGGCGTTGTCATTCTGGAACTCTTTCTATCCTATGTCGTACAAAAGACGCGTGGTGCCATCAGGGCACTCCTTAAGTTCAGTCTCCAAATGCTCAGAGCGTCAATGCTTGAAGTCTCCTCAACATAGCGAAGCTCCTTTGGAAGCATTACTGTCAGAACAAGGCCGGTGGAATAGGAGGGAACTTCAAACTCAACCTTTATAATAGTGCTTTGCTGCTTTTCAAGGCTGTGATCTGAAGCCTTTATATTCGTTACCTCGGAATCAAATGCAGCACTAAAGCCCCATCACATGAGAGGAGTAAAATGGAAAGAGTGGCGATGAAGATACTGCAACTGGTCATTGCTTTGAGCATTTTGCTCAAATGTCCATGAAATGAAAAAATGTAAGACATACAAAAAAAATTGCACACCGTCCACAAAGAAAGCCTCTCTAGTTATTAACTTGATTTTTCAAATTTTCTTAACTTCTAACGGTATGAGATTTCTAAATCGGAAGATGTAAATTTAAATGATAATTCAAAATATCAAGTCAATAAAGCGCAATGATTTGGTGCATCTGTTTGTGCCCCAATACAAATATCATGGCCTGAATAGTAGCAAATGGAAGTTTGTCTTAGGGAAACTCGGAGTGATTAGGCCCAACGACACAATCACTCCTTGAGCGTTGCTTACGTCTCACTTTGTACAGACGGAAGGACGCTTCTCCGCAAGCCAAAAGAAGTAGCCAAATAATGCGATTAAATAGGATTTAGCTCTAAGAACTATGGCAATTCCCATGGCGACGGCGGGACTTGCCCCAACTGATTGCAAGAAAAAGATCCATGCACCTTCTTGGAGGCCTAAACCATTTGGAGAAATAGGGATGGCACCTATAACCAAAATTAGTGGCAACACAACAACAAGTTCAAAAAATGGCGGATTGTACCAACCAACTGCAATTGCAGCCACAATGGTGTTCACAACTGTGAGCAAGTGATAAGCAAACGAGAAAAGCAGCGCCTTTGCTACTAAATTGCAATCTCGTCTTGCCAAATTAAGAGCATCTTGGATCTTAAAGAGGTGCTTGGTCATCGGACGAAGCAGAGAATATCTTTCCAAAAAACCTATAACACGTGTTGAAAGTGCAACTATAAAAACGGCAACCAATCCAAGGCCTATTAATATCATGGAAACTTTAATCTGCCAGGGCACAAAGCTTCTTAAAAATGATGCTGCAATTCCAAGACTAATCATTGCAACCAGACCTGTGTAACGTTCAAGAATAGTTGCGGCCAAGGCTTCGTGCTGACCCACAGCCCTTCCGATATACCAGCTACGAACTGCATCTCCGGCTAAGTAGGATGGAAGTACCAAGTTTGCAAAATACCCTACTATATATAGTCTAAAAAGCCGCCAGACTGGCACCCTTCCCCCAAGAACTTCCAGGAAAAGTCCCCATTTAAAAGCACTTACATAGATAAGCACTATCGACATCAAGATAAGATAGATTATGATCTCAACACTGAAATTAGAGAATGTAGCAAGAACCTTTCGCAGATCAACGAGCCAAAGCAGGAAAACAAATACTGTCAGCCCGAAGACTGTTCGGAGAAACTTTGAATTAATTTTCATTCGTAAAATCGAAGCTCCGCAATTGACCAATCTAGTATTGGATGCTCTCCTGTTTCAACAAATCTAAAACCTTTGGCGAGTACCGGTTTAAGATAAAGCATGGAATCATCCTTGCAGGCAGTATGGCTATACGCAAGGTAGCCTATAGCTGCATAGTCTTCCTTAGATAATACAAGCATTTCATTTCCATCAGGATTTATTGCGTAGATTTCAAGCCCTCTTGGAAAATCATGAGCCCACTCTCCTAGACAATAGGCTATAGCCCTAATAGTGCGAGGTTCATCAAATAATACTTGAAAGGACATGCCTTTTGATTGGGGCTTGGCCGATGGCCACCGAGTCTGCAAGTCTCCGTCAATTGCCTGCCCCGCCCGTTCTGTATTCTCAGTCGAACTTGCATGCATTCCGACTTCAACTTGACGAAGGTCATTGTACGGCCTTTTAAGATTATACAAGACCACATAACCAGACACTTGCACTTGTTCAAATGAAATGCCTAAACGCTCAAGCCCTTGTTTAACAATTTCGGCTTGCTTCGGTGTGAGCAAAAATGGAATTCGATCAAGGCCAAATCGCATACCCTCTTCCTCGTAAGAAGGGATTCTTGCTTGAAGCGGGTCTTGAAATACGACAAAGCGAATTCTTTCCTTGGTTTCGAAGGCAAGTTTGTATCCAATCCAGTAATTAGTCCTGACCCATCTGATGCCTTTACCGTCCAACCATCGAATAAGCTCTTGATGATCTCTCGATACACGCTCCCCCTTAAAGACAAAAGGCTCTCCAGGAATTGCCCTCCGGCCTGGATACGAAGAAAAAACATTTATCACAAGCACAAAGACAAACAAGAGTGTAGGAACTACCTGCACTCTTTGCTGCATACAACTCAATGTAATACCAAGTAGTGGAAATATAGCAACGTACATTGGCAGGAGATAACGAGGCGCTTGTACAAGCCACCCAAAAGAGCTAAGCGCAAAGATGCTCGCACAACTAATAATCAAAAGAATAAGAAGCTCTACGGGATTTTGACTATCAACTTCGAGCTTGAACAATCTGGCAATAGAGCTAAATCGGCAACCGAGTAAAAACAGTGCCATGACTCCATAAACGCAGTACATCACAAGTGTGGCACCGCTAAAGTACTCGGTTTCAGCCCAGAAGGGCTTTGCCCCAAGAAGTATTGGAATTGAGGTGCTAAACAAGCCCTTCATATGGTCGAAAGCTTCGTGGAGTGATGCTGCATTGAACATCCCAAAAGAAGCAAAGTCATGTCCCAAGTTATAGACCCAGAAGGGGATACTTCCTGCAATAAAGCTTAAAACACCCAAAATAAAAATTGATAGGAATTTTTTAATTTTGTCGAAGAAATAAGCATCTTCAAGATAAATACATTTAGAAAAAACAGCAAAGGCAATTGGCGGCACAAAGTAAACAATCTGATTATTAACCCACCAACCAGTTCCAATTAGAAGTCCAATTGGAACAATAGCAATCGAGCGAGGATCCTTAAGCTTCAACCATCTTACGCTAAAAAGCATAGCAAGGGCCCCAATTACCAATATCTCAATAAATCCGCCTCGAGCCTTTGCGCTCCAGACCACAAGAGCGGCTGGTCCAATAGCAGCAAGGATGGCTGAAATCCGTGCGGCTTGGCGATTCCAAATTTCCTTAGCCAAGATATAACACTGAATGATGAATA
Organism: SAR324 cluster bacterium; assembly: GCA_012797725.1. The sequence continues at coordinate 3,709 of JAAZON010000550.1, forward strand.
TAAGAGAGAAAAAGAGAGGCACTAGCTTGAGGGCTACACTGTTTACTCCGAAAATCATAAAAGACCAGCTTGCAAGAACCGCCTCCAGGCTCCCCATATAATGCTGGCCATAATAGAAAACAGGCATTTGTTGGCCCTCAAGGATATGTTTCGCCATTAAACCCACTATGGCTTCATCCGCATCAATGACATACTGACTGGCTATGATGACATCCATGCGAAGGAGCAGTCCACATAGAAGGGCAATTGCTAGAAAGAGCCAATCCCTCTCCTTATGCTCTGGTGAATCGATCCTCATCTCAACAAAAGCTTCCTATATACCTCAACTGTTTTTTGCCCTGTTGTTGACCAGCTATATTGCCTTGCTCTCAGCCTGCCCTTTTCAGAAAGGGAGGCCGCAAAATACTCGTCAGTTAAAATTTTCACTAAAGCATCCGACGCTTCTTCAATGTTATGTGGATTAACAAGTACTGCCCCATCACCTAAGACTTCTGGCATCGCCGAGCTGTTGGAGCTAATAACCGGAATTCCTGAAGCCATCGCCTCTAATGGTGGCAAGCCGAAGCCTTCGTAAAGACTAGGAAAACAAAAAGCAGAACTAATTGAAAAGAGTTTCAACAAATCCTCGTCGTTTAAATACCCAGTAAAATACACTGACTCGCTCAGGTTGTGTTCTTTAATCAGAGCTTGCACCTTAGGATATTGTTCGTCAGAACTAACATCTCCAGCTATTACAAGTATAGGTCTCTTAGCATCCGGCTCAATAAAATGGCCCCTCGCCCTTTTAAATATTTCTATTAGACCTTTTATGTTCTTTCTTTGGTCTATGCCTCCAAGATAGAGAACTATTGGAACTTCCACGGGTAAGCCTAGCTTTAAACGCTGCGTTGTCTCATCCAAGACTTTTTTGACTTCGAAGAATTTCTGGTCAACCCCAAGGGGAGTCACCGCTAATTTTTCATCCGCAACGCCAAGTATCCTCTGCACATCCTTTGCCGTATTTTCACTGATACATAAAATCATACTGGCATTCTTTATAGATTCACATTCCAACCAACGTGCAAAGTGAAAACGCCAAGAGGGTTTTTCAGCCTTGTAAAGATCTTCAAATATTATAGGTATCAAATCGAGCACTGTTACCACATAAGGACAAGGGCACCAGGCTGGCGCATCAATGTGGGCTGGAAAATGAAGAAGTTCAGCCCCAAGAGCCTTGAATGCAAAAGGGCCAATGCATTGCTGCCTAATAGTTGTACGACCAAAAGGAAACAGATTAATAAACTCTGAAAAACTGTTCTTGTTCAGAGCCTCAAGGCTACTAAAGGCCTTTACAAAAAAATCTTCAGGCGGATTGGCTCTAAAATAAGAATCTAACTCTCTCACATAGCGCCCTATTCCTCGCGATGAATGTGCTTTGAATGATGGATTCAGTGCTGCTATGTCAAATGCTAAGGTCTTCATAGGGCAAGACGAATGTTCAAAAATTTATCCCTCAAATAAGTTTTTCACTTAAAACTTCACATCTGTATCATACGAAATAAATTTTTAAGGGCGGCCCATCCTTCTAATTAATCCTAAAAATCTGCCTCACTTTTTCTCTAAATACTTCAAACGAAAGCTTGACCTCTCGTTTCTTTCCAGCCTCAATAAGTTGCCTTCGTAAAGTTGCATCCTCTGCGACCTTGTTAATCAGCTCCGCAAGTTCTGCATGCTTCTTTTCACAGACCAAGATCCCTGCATCGCCCATGGTTTCTGGAATTGCCGATGATGCGTAAGCTATGACAGGTAGTCCAAAATGCATTGCTTCCACTAGTGGGAGGCAAAAGCCCTCATGTTCACTCATACACACATATACATCGGAAGCTTCATACATGGAGCGTAGTTCTTCATCTGAAAGGCACCCGACAAAGTGCACTACGTCTCTAAGGTGGAGTTCATGAACCAATCGCTTCAAGGCAAAAGAATAGAGTTCCGTATCGATATCTATCCCAACCAGCCAGAGATGACTGTTCTTGTTAATATGATAATAGAGAAAATAAAAACTTTTGATTATATCTTCTATGCATTTGTTAGGTGCAAGTCTCCCAACATGAAGGACATTGAAGTTGCTTGATGTTTTCAACAGCTTATATATCCCAGGGTTTCTCTCCTTAGCCCATCGATTTGGATCAACGGGGAGACTCAAGACCTCTGCATTAAAACCAAGACTCTGCAATTCTTGGGCATTAAAAGAGGAATCGGCTAAAAGTCTACCAGCGATCCTACAAAGATCCGGTAGTTCTTTTAGTCCTTGATTAATATCGCTTGAGATTCTTGGATTAATGCCTTCAAACCATCTTGCTGGCGTAAGATTGTGATAGATTATTGTTTTTTCTATTCCTTCCGCATTTTTAAAAAGAGTATTAATTGGACTTCCAAGTGAATAATGAAGGATCACCTCACCGGACAAGTTCCTTGGAATATTTCTATAATCCTTCACGGAGCTCTTGTAATGAGGGTGAACATTAATAGCATAAACTTCAGATTCAAAGCCCGATTCTTTAAACACCCTATCGAATGCCAAGACTTCCGATGAAATCGCATCGCCATAACTTAAGGTATGAAGTAACTGATAAATCTTCATTAAATCTCAAATTTAAAGAGCTTCAGCAAAACTTTCTTTGTAGCGCTCGTATATTAAATGCCCAATAATTAAAAGCATTCCAATCCATGCGCACACATAAACAACTGTGTTCAAAGGCGGTAGTTTACCTTCCAAAATAAGATCATGGTAAAAGGTCGTCATTGCTGCGAGTGGATTCAGCACTAGCGTGAATTTCAATTTTGCGGGGACTGCCTCAGGTGGATATATAATCGGACATAGAAAAAACACAAAGGTCAAAATATTACCCAATAAATGCTGCACATCTCGAAAATAAACATTCAGCGAACTCAAAGCCAAGGATGCACCATAGAGGAAAATTAACTGTAAAAACAGAACAAGTGGTAACAAAAGCAAAGTCCAATGAAAAGTAAGGCCGCTAAAGAGCATAAATATAAATAGTAATGGGAGGGAAAGCAGAAAGTTTACGAAGTTAACAAGAATAGATACCAAAGGAAGCACATGTGCTGGGAACATTGATTTAGTTATAAGATGACCACTTCCAGCAATTGATGAAGTTGCCTCCTGCAAAGCACTAGCAAACCAAAGCCATGGCAACAAACCTACAAAAAGAAAAATTGCATAGTTTGGCTGATCAAAACGCATGTAGTAGCGAAAGACCAGTGTATAAACCAACATTAGAAAAAGTGGATTGAGTATAGACCATAGAAAGCCCAGTATTGACCCTCTATATCGGCTAGATAAATGCCGAACCACCAATGCGGATATTAGCGCCCTATATCTATAAAGAGCCTTTAAATTCTCAACCATAAAGCACTATGACACTAAGCCCATTTTAAAGGGTGAACGGTTACAAGCATCTGTAAGCGTTCACGTCATTGCGAGCCTGTAACGGCGTGGCAATCTGGACTTACGGATGGCCACGGGTACTATCATGCTCTCGCAATGACGGTGTTGTCAGGGTGTTAGCAACCCACGTGAACGGATTCAAGCATCTATGATTCCAAAAAAAAATGCAATAATTTGACTATTTTGCAAGGGTTGCGCGTAATTGTTCATAAAGATGAGGATAAAGCCCTTAATGGGGCAATTTGCGTTGCAAAGTCTTTACTTAAGCTAAGCTCTGCAGGGCTTTCCCTTACCAAATACTTGCCATATGCTTTAGTGTTTTTAGTCCATTAGGTGAATTGTTCTTTCTGGAAAAGCAAATGAGAGAATCTAGGGACCATATCAAATCAATAGAGACCTTTCATGCTCCTGCTGAAAGACTTTCCACTGAACGCATTGCTAAGCAGAAAGAAAATTTGGAAGCCTTTGAATATTTGAAAACTATTTTCAATAAACTTCCTATAAATGCTGCAATCATCAATAGAGAGAGACAGATTATTGCTGCAAATGACTCTTTCCTAAGAACTTTGTCAATTAGTGAAGAGTCAGAAATTCTAGGCCTTCGGCCTGGCGAAGCTTTTTGTTGTAAATACTCTGAACTTAGCCCTGGCAAGTGCGGAACTTCAGAATACTGCGTTTGCTGCGGCGCCGTGAATGCAATTTTAGAAAGCCAAAACCTGAAAGAAACAGTGAGTCGAGAATGCCTTATGTATATCGAACAGGAAGGTGTGACTCGAAGTATGGAATTGCAGATAACCGTCAGTCCTTTGGCACCAAAAGATCAGGAAGAATTCTTTCTTCTAGTAGTCGAAGATATTAGCGATAAGAAAAGACGTTACGCTCTAGAGCGAATCTTTTTCCACGATGTATTAAACACATCAGGCGCACTCTTAAATTTTCTTCGTTTTTTAATTGAGGAAAAAGAAACAGCGGGCACCGATGCTCCTTTGTTAGAACTTAGCAAGATAGCTCAAAGACTCTACGAAGAAATAGTGGAACATCGAGATTTAATCTCTGCTGAAAACAACGATCTCTCAGTTAACATAGAAGCGTTGCATTCTGACATGATAATCGAGGAGGCCATACAACAAGCCAAAGTCATGGATCAGGCCGCACTAGTGCAATTCATAATAGAAGATAAGGAAGAAATAGCTTTCGAAAGTGATAAAGTGCTAGTGCTGAGAATACTTATTAATCTTCTTAAAAACGCCCTTGAAGCCTCAAGATGGGGCGAAGCCATTAAACTTGGCTGCAAGAAAGAAAAGGCCCATGTGAAATTCTGGGTGCAAAACCCTTGCGTCATGTCAAAGGAAGTTCAGCTCCAGATATTTAAGCGTTCTTTTTCTACAAAAGGAAATGGCCGGGGCCTTGGGACTTACAGTGTAAAATTGCTCGGGGAGAAGTATCTTAAGGGAAGTGTGAGCTTTGAAAGCCGCCCAGAAACCGGTACTGTTTTTTATCTCCGCTTGCCTATAATCTTTCCAATGCCAGCTCACTAAAGATTGGAATAAAGCGTTTCGCATTCCAAACTCCGTGCTCTTTGTGCGCTCCGTGGTTTAAAAAAAGGATTCTTGATCAGACAGAATATCTGTGAATGAAAACCACAGAAGGCGCAAAGAAGATCCTCCTACTCTAAACTTCGTGCTCTCGGTGCTTTAAAAAACAAGCCTGGTATAAAAAACTCATTCGTGAGAATCAACGAAAGTCTCTATCGCTGCTTCTGAAAAAGAAACGATTAATCCTCTCGTCTGAATCTCCCTTGGAAAATGTGATTGAATAATTTGATTTATGGCTTTCTTAGCTACATAGTCTTCGTTGAACCTAAAGAAAATCTCGAAAATGCAAGTACTTGAAGCCAAAGACCGTACTTCCCTCAAGCAGAAAATACTGTCTTGCCCTTGCACAAATCCTTAAGCCAGGATATTGGGGTATGGACTAAAACCTGCCCATGAGGGTTTTGTTCAATTAATGCTCGATGAAGTCGTATGCTTTGAAATCGTATCAATTCATTTCTTGAGGTAACAATGCAAGTAAGAAAGTATTTAGTTTTTCTCTCCGCGCTCTACGCGCTCCCATTCGTACAAACAGTCAGTGCTCAGGAGACTACTCCAGAGCCAACACCAACTATTGAAATCAAGGAGGATTTTTCAGCTTGTAATTTTGACAAAGATAAGATCATGGACACTGTTGTCAAAAAAGGAAAAAAACTTACTGTTACTTTCAGTAAGTCCAAAAAGAAAATAAACATCCCCCTAGACAAAGCGTATGTGTACTTTAAGTGCAAAGTTGTCAAGAAACAGACAGTACTTCTTGCACGTAGAAGCCTAAAGCATCGCTGGTCTACTATTATAGTTCCGTCAAGTGAAGGGCTAGGCAAAGTTTGTCCGAAAATAATTTCACTTGGCTATCATCAATTGTACAAATACTCAGCATCAGGCCATCTCGCTGGAAGCGATCGAGCAAGAGCCTGCAGTTTTATTGGCGGAAGCGGAGCTTCTGTTCCTTCAGCTAGTTCACTCCCCATTTATGATAAAAGCGGGCAAGTGTTATCAACCTTTAAGGCTTATGCGAAATACGGAAGAATTTACAGATTTCGCTTCTACACCTATTCGCCTCCATGTTCTGAAATTGCTTACACAGCAAAACGAAGAACTGGAAGCGCTGAAGGATATATAGGCCTTGGTGGTGGAACTTGCATAAAGATAGGTAATCTCTATGGACGTGAAGGTGGGGTAAAATAGGCTTGAAATTTATTAAAGCAGTAAAGTAATTTTAATCTTCGCAGAAAGGCAGTAAGCGGAAATAAAAAGAGCCAGCGGTAAAATGCTGGCTCTTTTTTGCTTCTGCAAACCGCAGTCTGCTCAACTGCTGTCAGCTGTCTGAGTCTGCCTTACCGCTTCCGCAAACTGCATTCTGTCAAGCCCTGAATACTGTCTACAATTAGTAGTAGTATAAGGGGGGTCTGGGGGGATATCCACATGTTGATAATTCCGTATCGGTTCAGGGGCGAGGTTAGAGACTTAAACGTCATTGACACTAATAAAGGTCTCTCCTTTCCGTTAATATTTGAGGCGTCCTTCGGGACGACCTCCTAAATTATTTCCTGAGTTCGGCGCTTTTTTCTAAAATGGCACTTGTCTTTCTTTAATATATTGAAGCAGCGGAGTAATTTCAATTTCAAAGTCAACTTTGGGTGTCTCGGGTATCTCTGCAGCCTGCTGTACGGCTAAGAGCTAACGGAGTCTGAGAACTGCTTTACTGAGTTCTAAAAATTCAAATGTTCCGATTCAGTTAACAGATTCAGAAATGCAGTCCTCTGAATCAGTAAGGCAGAAAAGCCGAATCGGACAGCTGGCAGCCGTTAGCCATTAAGCAGAATGCAGAAAATGGGTGCCCCAATGACGAACTCAGGATGAATAGCTTACGATGCCTCTCTGGAGTCCAAATAACGAAACAGCATCAGAGCTACAAGCAAAAGAACAAGAAAATAGACCAAATCGGGTATACCCGTAAGCTCAGGTAATCTTATTTTTCCATAATCATAAGGCCTTAAAATATTCTCTTGAATCCATGAAAAAGAAACTGCATAGAGCATTCCTCCCACAAGCATCCCAATACCTCCAACTAAAGCATGGAGGCTTCCAGTCCCAATAGCAGCAACACCAGTCCCTGGACAATATCCATAGAGCACCATACCTATTCCAAAAAGAGCAGCTCCTATTACAACTCCTCCTAAATACATCGGTTTGATGTGGTATTGGGCTAGCCCCATTTGATTTAAAAAATAAACTCCAACTCCACCAACAATTATGGCAGTCAGCATGACACGAAGGACCGTAAAATCCTTTAGGCGAAACATGTTCACTATGACATTGTAGTCAGTCACCCTTCCTCGATGCAGCAATACTCCAAAAATTGCACCAAAGACTACAGCAAGAATGAGACTAGGAGAACCAGTAATTGGAAGATTCATTTTGCACCCTCCTTCTTTGAAAACATTAAGCGTGCCGTGACAAGCGCGGTTATGAACATAACAATGAAAAACACCCAGCTACTAAGTGCCAATTGAAGCGAACCACTTATTCCATGACCACTAGTACAACCACCTGCTAGTCTTGCTCCATACATTACAATTATGCCTCCTAGGAATGCTGAAATAATACGAGGCAAATACGAAGACCCAAATTTCTCTTTCCAGACTATTGGTATGAGTTCAAGACGGAAGGATTTAGAAGTTAGCGAACTAAGCAGAGCACCGATGAACGTGCCAATAAGGAATAAAGTTCCATAATTCCATTGCGGCATGGATTTGGCCCAGTAGGGATTTGTTTGCACTGCTTCAGCGCCAACTATTGGCATTGCTGCTGCACCTGAGATCTCAGACAGCGCAGTCGTAATGCCAATTGGCGTATTCACAACCACAAATACAATCCAGCTCAGTATTCCTATCCCTATCCCAACAAGATAACTGCGTCGTTGTAATGAGTTCATTTTATTTTCTTCTCCTTTGAAACAAATCACTTATTTCAAGAGACGGACTTCCTTAACTTACTATTCTTAAGTCCATAGGCAAAATAAATCACCAAACCTATTAACAGCCATATAATAAGGCGATACCAGGTGTCTTTTGGAAGTGCAACCATTTGAGCAAGTGATATAAGCGCTCCCATGATTGGCACATAGGGAAAGCATGGAACCTTAAAAGGACGTGGAGTATCAGGATGTGTATAGCGAAGAATCACAACGCCCGAACAGACTATAACAAAGGCAAAGAGAGTTCCTATAGATACCAGCTCTCCAAGAATTCCTATTGGCAAAATACCAGCTACCAGAGCTGCCGCAAGACCACTCACAATTGTGCTTAAATATGGCGTCTTAAATTTTTGATGCACCGCTCCAAACTTTGCGGGCAAAAGTCCATCATGTGCCATTGTAAAGAGAATCCTTGGCTGACCTAGCAATAACACAAGCATAACTGAACTTAAGCCTGCCACGGCACCTATCTTAATAATTGGCCTTAGCCACACCAAGCCACTCCCAGCAGTGTTAACCCCAAGTGCTATCGGATCGGGAACATTTAACTGCGCGTATGGAACGATTCCTGTCAAAACAAAAGCAACTAAGATGTACAGAAATGTTGATATTGCAAGTGAACCTAGAATTCCTTTTGGCATATCTCGTTGCGGGTTTATCGCCTCTTGAGCTGCTGTTGAAACCGCATCAAAGCCAAGATAAGCGACAA
>JAAZON010000551.1 GCA_012797725.1 SAR324 cluster bacterium
CCCCAACTTGCAGCGTCACTATAATCAGTTACAGAGTAAGACAACTCACATAGGAGACTAAGCAAGTAATCTTGAATCGTACTACAACAAGAATAATCACCAAGAAGTGTCGGATTATGCTTTGCAAGCCACGCCAAACTAGCACAAGCATATCCACTCTTGATCGAATGATCCCCCGTGACCTCCTGCAGTTCTCCAATAAATCCGCTGAAGTTACAGCGCTGATCTTGCCATGTTATCAGCGATGAAGTTTTCGGATCTCCTGGATTCCAGAGCAGTACTCCATGCATTTGCCCAGTAATTCCAATTGCGGCCACCTGCTTTCTCAAATCGACAGGGATCTCAACTACACATTTATCAACCCAATTGAGAATCCTTTCCACATTTTGCTCGGATTTCCCGTTCCCAAGATTTAACTCCGCCATGCTTAAGCATGATGTGGCAGCAAGCATATTTCTAGTAGAGACATCTACCAGTGCAGCAGCAATTTTTGTCGTTCCAAGATCCAGGCCAAGGCATAAGGACATACAGACTCCTCAAGAAATTCACTTTTTCAATCGTGGATTCTAACCGTTCGGATAAAAAAAGGCTATGAGAACCCTTTTCCGGCTATATTGAAGGGTGGTTGACTGGAGCCGACGACACCGGCTGAATGCTTGAATGAAAGAAATTCCTTCTCCACATCTGCTCTTTCAGATCTGTAATACCCTGGGTCAGAACCATAAAAATTGCTCTTAATATGCAAGACACCCGCATTTGTAAAGACTCTGTTTTTACATTCCTTGTGAGAAATATCTGGTCAAACCCTAAACCAAACCCGATAATTGACCGATTTTTCCCAATAAGGTTAATCCATCACTAGCTTGATTAGCAGTGCTTGGTTATAATTTTTTCAATGAGGCAATAATGCTTTGATTTTTTAATGGTTTCCACCTAATGCTAAAATCTTTATTTCTTGGATTCGTACTCTGCTTTTTCTCTATTCAGAACACACATGCAGATAATTTACTGCGTGGAGCTGCAGTAACCGAAAGTATTGATGAAGCTGGCATTGCAAAGCTTGGCTCACTTTGGAACGCCAACGCAGTTCGTTATCAATTGATTTATGACGGCGTTGTAGATAATTCGACAGAAGAATCGTACAATGAGTGGTTAGATCGAGCATTGTTGCGCCTTGATGAGCTGCTGCCCATATTTGAGGCTCACAAATTAAAGGTAGTTTTAGATCTTCACTATCCCGTCGGTGGATATGTTAGCCGAAAGTCCCCATCATGGCATCGTATTTTTGCAGAAAAATGGGCGGCGGATGCAACAGTGGCCGTATGGAGGAAGATTGCCACCAAATATGCTGACAACCAAACTGTATATGCGTATGAAATTCTTAATGAACCAGCAGAACGCAAGGTTTCCAAAGGACTGAAGAACTGGAACCTCCTTGCTCTTGAAATTGCAGAAGCTATTCGAGAAGTTGATACCATGCACAGGATTATAGTCTCTCCAAAATATGGAAACTCGGAATTCTTCACCGCTTTTAAGCCGTTGAAAGTTAAGGATGTAGATTACACGTTTCATTTTTATTACCCAAGAAACTTCACACACCAGGGACTCTATGGCCTGAAGAAAGGAGTGAAATATCCTTCTAAGAATCAGAATAAAAATTCACTGACAAAAACCATGAGAAAGGCCGTAAGATTTATGAAGAAATACAAGGTCAAAATTTATGTAACCGAGTTCTCTGTTGTTCGATGGGCTCCTGCCAAGACAGGCGGAAGGTATCTTGCCGATCTTATAAGCACCTTTGAACGAAGCAAGTTTTCAGGATGGGTGATTCTTGGCTTTGAAGACCAATCGCCATTTACAGTTGATGCCGGATCTGATCCTAAAGACGCTTCCCCACAAACGACTTTAACAGATCGAGCGAAAGTTCTCATAAGATACTTTCGTAAAAATACCAAAATTTAATTGAAATTCCTAAAAGAAATGATGGAGTAAAAATTGATTTAGATTTCAATGCTCTTTCGGGTCATACGAATAAAACGCTCATTTGCGGTTTTGAGGATAATTCCTAACTTATAAGTTCCAGGCTTTATCGCACTTCGTGGTATCAAGGTTATGAACCCAGATTTAAGAGGGAGGTGTTTGCGCCTGTGATGTAGTGCTAACCCAGAAAGTCTCTGTTGGGTAATAACTTTATATTTATGTTCGTTGTTTCTTAGAACTATTTCAA
>JAAZON010000552.1 GCA_012797725.1 SAR324 cluster bacterium
ATATACATCATAGGGACTACCACCTGTTGATGGAACTCGTCGTGCTTTGGCTGATACAATGCCAAGAGTCAGAGTCTGTCCAAGTTCAAATTGATTACCTATAGCTATCACCCACTCTCCAACTTCAACTTCATCTGAATCCCCTAGATACGTAAATGGGAGAGACCTACCTGCATCTATTTTCAATAACGCTACATCAGTTTTTGGGTCTTTGCCTATCAAGGTCGCAGTATATTCATTTTTATCATTAAGAATACGCACTATGATTCTGCTTGCTTTATCTACCACATGGTTACTAGTAGCAATGTACCCATCGGGACTGATTAAAAATCCAGAGCCTGTTGAGCGAGAAGGAATTTCCGGGCTGTTATTGAATGGGAATGGGGCTAATTCACCTGTAGTTTCATCTTCCCCCTTTCCTTCCACAGATATATTCACAATCGCGCCACTCACTGTTCTTGCCAATGGCGTAAAATCTGGTAGTTGTTTTAGAGCTGTACTTTTTGGACCACGAATCTCTGGCACTCCCTCACGATATAATGTTTCTGGTGTCGCCAAGGCGTTCGCACAAAAACCAAGACAAAAAACAAGCAGGCCCAAAAAACAATACATTACTCTGCTACAACTCCGTTCCATTATTAATCCCTTCCTTCTCTATCTGACTGATGAATGCCGAACATAAGCCATTTGTGTATTATACAAAGCTTCCTCTAATAGTTCAGACTCATTCTTATCAAGATTCCCTTTCGTCTTCTCTCTCAATATCACTAGCAAGTCTATAGTTTGTTTGGCTGCTATTTTATCTGCTTTCAAATCAACTCCGGGCGGTGGCGGAACTTCACCAAGCTGCATTAAAGCCTGAGTTGCTAGCGAAACCACAAACGAGCTAAAAGAAATCTCTGGCAATTTGTCATTTCTACGAGCTGAAGCCTCTTTGTTTACTGACTCGTGCTTTGAAGCATCAATCTTTTGACTCGATTCCTGACGAACATCACCATCCGAATCAAAGCGTCGTTTGTCAGACACCTTGAAAGTTTCTTCGTTCTTTTCTTTCTCATTCATAGGGATATCCATGCAAAAAATATTTTCTCTCAAAATTACTAGCATTTGACGGCCTCTCTTGCAACGAAGTCGTTGAAATTGCATGGTATTAGCATGAAAGTTAAAATACTTGGCTGCGGCACCTCTACTGGCGTACCTATCCCTGCTTGTACCTGTCCAATTTGCACTTCAAGGGAGCCGAAGAACATGCGGAATAGAACTTCAGCTCTTGTTAACACAGATACTGGAGAATCGATTTTAATTGATACGACCCCAGATTTAAGGCATCAGGCACTACAATTTCAAATTAGTCGAGTAGATGCTGTCCTTTTCACCCATTCTCATGCTGATCATATTTTTGGATTGGATGATATTCGTGGATTTAATTTTAGTTCTGGGAAACGTATTCCATGTTATGGCAACTACCAGACTCTGGAAGAAATTCGGCTACGGTTTGGATATATCTTCGAGAAAGAGGGTACTTATGAAGGTGGAGCTCTTCCAAAAATTGATTTGAAGCAGATTGAAGAAGGAAAATGCTTTCAGGCTGCAGGAGTTGAGATTCTTCCCTTCAGTGTTTTACATGGCCAAATGAATGTTACTGGCTTCAAAATTGGCGGTCTTGCCTATGCAAC
>JAAZON010000002.1 GCA_012797725.1 SAR324 cluster bacterium
ATTAACGTCACAAGCAGAGATGTCACAGCCCTCTCTGGCAAAATGCAAGGCTATCTCGCGTCCTATTCCTCTTGCTCCACCTGTTATAATCGCAACTTTGTCTTTCAGATTCATAATATTTTCCTATTATAATCAAATTATTCTTTAATTTTAAAATTCCTATGCTTTAGCACGGAGTGACATACCTCAGGAATATTTTCGGATTAACTCATCAAACCGGGTTTTTCTTGGGTTTTCTTTTTTCGAGTCGCTTCCCCACTTTTGCCCAAATACTTCCCTCAAAAGAGTCTGGCCATACGTCGTCAATGCTACTTAAACTTGCGTCGAGTTCTCCTATTAAGTTACCTCTTACAAAGGCATCGGCCACTTTTATCGCATTTCGAATAGCCCTGCTGTCTGAAGAGCCATGGCATATTATTACTATATTATTGAGGCCTAAAAATGGCGCACCGCCCAAAGAAGAGGGGTCGAGTCGATCTCGAAACAAGGACTTCAATGCTGGTTTCGCAAGCCAAAGCCCAAATTTAGCGATCCAATCGGACTCAACCGTATGCTTAAAGGAATCAAGCACAAGGTATGCTGTGCCTTCCATGGTTTTGAGTACAATGTTTCCAATAAATCCGTCGCATACTACGACATCAACACCATTTCGTCCTATATCGCGTCCTTCTACATACCCAGCAAAGTTTACATTTCTCATATGTGATAATGTCGCTGCAGCAGCACGAGTTATATCGTTCCCCTTAGAAGCTTCAGTTCCGTTGGAAAGAATGCCGATTCTCGGGTTTCTCAAATCTAAAGCCAGGGTAGCATAGCATTTCCCCATTAGTGCAAATTGGACTAGCTGATGGGCATCACAATCGAGATTGGCTCCCGAATCCAGGAGTACAGTAGGTGGACTATCGCCAACTTTTGGAATAAGAGTAGCAATTGCTGGCCGGGCAATCCCAGGCATAACTCCCGAAATAAAAACTCCTGCAGCCATTACGGCCCCGGTATTCCCAGGACTAACAACACTTGAAGCTCTGCCTTCTTTAACGATTTCGAATGCAACTCGGACAGAAGAGTCCTTTTTACTACGCACGGCAATAGAAGGAGTATCATCCATTGTAATGATTTCACTAGCATGTTGAATGGATAACCCTTCCTCGTTGTGTGCGCCAAGGGAGTCTAGGCTGGCACGTATCTCGTCTTCCTTGCCGACCAAAATTGAAGATATACCAAGTTCTCGATATGCTTGAATAGCTCCTTCCACGGCTACTGAAGAACCGCGTTCAGCTCCCATTACATCAACAGCGACAGGAAGTGAAGCTTGTGTCATAGTACTACTCGTTTCCACGAGATATCTGTTTATTGATTTGCTCCAGTTTTAAGAACCTTGCGGCCTTTGTAATATCCACAGGCAGTGCAAACTCTATGAGGAATCACAGGTTCACCGCAGTTTTGGCAAATTATTGCATAAGTGCGACTTAGCCCATCGTGTGCACGACGCATATCTCGTTTTGATTTTGACGTTTTTTTCTTAGGAACTGCCATAGGGCCTCTCTTTCTTCAACTTCTAAAAATATTTCCTC
>JAAZON010000553.1 GCA_012797725.1 SAR324 cluster bacterium
AATTCTTCAATGTTCATCGGGACATCTTCTGGATTTCCACCTAAGTGATCGAGTAACTCTTCCAGTTTAGTACGCACAAAATATTCTTTTAAATTCACTTCCTCTGACCTAAACCTACGAGGAATTATATGATAATAAAACTCTGCAAGACTTGTATTAGCAACAGCATTTGTTGCAAACGCTAGAATCTTCTCTTCACCAACTCTGAAAGCAGTAGGAACTGCAAAGAAACTAAAATAAACCTCCGGCATGCTTTCAAAGCCTGGATCCAGAAGTTTTGCGGGATAACCACGAAAAACCAAATCCCCGGTCTTTATTCCGCTCTTGACGGCGGTCCCATCTGCCAGTTTATAGAAAGCAAACTCCACGCCGCCTTGGTTAACATTATGCTGTGGACTTAATACTTCAAGCCTTGGCTTTCGATAGTCGACTGGGAGTTCCAGTATTTTTGACGCTTTGTTGTTAAAAAAGCCTTTGTCAAAGGCCAATATCGAGAAGGCAACGCTTCCCTCGCGAAGCCCTTGCTCTTTCCCCGAAATATCTATAGAAATCCGATCCTCCTTGTTTTTTTCATGATAATACTGCGAGAAGATATCCAGCTTCCGTTTTGCCTGCTGCGCCCGCACCACGACTTCGTCCAATCCAGCTCCTGAATCCCTTACAAGGAATTGCAAACGTGTCGGTAGTAATCCTATGCCTTTGGGCTCCTGAATTACTTCAATCTCCGGTGGAGTTCGCTCGAAAAAGTCCGGACCAATATATCCATGTAAATAAAGAAAAATGTAGCCTCCACATATGATTACTATATAGAGAGCTACAGATATTAAAAAAAGTCGAAGCATCAAGGATCCTCTGCATCCGTCACCCAGCTAATACCTCTATCGCCTGAACACGCTCGAGCTCTGGATTGATCTTCTTAAGCATCCCACTTAAGACACCACCTTCTCCAAATTCAATTGCCGCTACTGGGTTAAACTCATTAATAGCATTTCTCACTGACTCGACCCATCTAACACGGCCGCAAACTTGAAGCTCAAGTGATTTTCTTATGACTTCAACATCAAATGAATATTCAGCGCTGTAATTTGCAAGCACAGGAAAGGACGGTCTATTTATTTCTAAACTCTTTAGATCGGCTGCAAGCTGTTTAGCTGCTGGCTCCATAAGACTGCAATGGAATGGTGCGCTAACTGACAATTCAATTACCTTTGCTTTACCAAGCGCCGCAACAAATTCATTGACTGCAGTTGTAGCTCCAGAAACCACAATCTGTCCAGGAGCATTTATATTAGCAATTTGGACCACTCCTGTCTCAATCTTCTGAATGGCTGCTTCAATCTCATCTGGCTCCTTACCAAGCACTGCAACCATTTTGCCTTGCCCTATTGGAACAGCCTCTTGCATATAGCGACCTCTTTTATGCACAAGCATTACCGCATCATCGAACTTCAAAGCTCCTGCTGCTACAAGAGCGCTAAACTCTCCCAGGCTATGCCCTAACGCCACACTTACCTCATAAGAATCTCTTTGCTTCTCTTTCCATACTTGAAATATTATACTGCTAACCGTGAGTATCGCTGGCTGAGTGATTGCTGTTTGAACCAACTTATCTTCTGGCCCATTGAAGCAAATTTCCGTTAATGGAAGATCTAAAGCAGCATCGGCTCGTGCGAAGATCTCTCTAGCAATCTCAAAATTCTCATGCAAAGTCTTTCCCATGCCAACCTTCTGCGATCCCTGACCTGGAAACATTGCCATCACTTTTTTTGTCTCAACCATAAAGCACTCCAATAAAGTTTCTTCTAATCGTTATAACACGTTATCAATCCAGAAAGCGACTCAAGCCAAAATACCAAGCTAAGAATCAAAAAAATAACCAGGCTAATTATTCCAATTCATTTGAATTATTTGGCCTCCCCAATTGCTCTTTAGAGAATCAGCCGAAAAGTCGATATCAAAGCTAAGGGCATTTGTCTAAAATTTCAATAAAAATTGAATGTTAGAAGCTGCCAAACTTATACACCTTCTCGCTTCAGTGTTCATGCGAGTTCAAGGGATTATCAGGAAAGATGGTTCAACAACATTCTGACGAAAAACCTTCAATACTTGTAGTGGATGACAACCCACTCATAGTCAATGTTGTTAGCAGCCTTTTAAAATCCCTAGAATTCGAAGTATTCTCCTCCGAGAATGGAAAGCATGCTCTTGAAATTTTAGAGAAACATGCGGTTGATGTAATTATCTGTGATATTATGATGCCGCAAATGGATGGCTATCAGCTTCATAATGAAGTTCGCAACCGACCAGAATATTCTCACATCCCCTTTCTTTTTCTCACTGCTCTTGGAGAGGAACAAGATATATATCAAGGTAAAGAATTGGGCGCTGATGATTATTTGGTGAAACCTTTCGATCCTAAGGAATTAATAAGCGTCGTAAAAGGAAAAGTTGCACGCTCCCGAAAATTAAAAGATCTTTCTGAAGAACGTTTCGAACAGTACAGAAAACGCATTATACATACCCTATCACATGAATTTCGAACTCCGCTTGTTGCGATAAACACTGGAGCCGAGCTGCTCCTAGAACAAAAGCAAAGCAGCATAGATGATAAAACCGTGAACTTACTTGAAGCCATTCAACGAGGCGGACAACGCCTTGAGCGCCTGGTTAATGACTTCATGGTCTTACAACAAATTGAAGCAGGCATCCCCGCAAATATGTTTGCTTCCAAAAAGCGGATATGTCTACTTGGACGAGTTGCAGAGTTGGCACTTGCGACAGCAGAAGACGTCCTAAAGAGAGAAGGATTTGAGCTATATTTTGAGAACCTCGCAAAAGATTTGAAAATTGAAGTATATGAGCCCCATATTTTGGATGTTTTGGATCGCATTATTCACAATGCCAGAAAATTCTCTCCAGAAAGAAAATGCATAGAAGTGTGTGTTTTTAAACTTGAAGATGAAGGCATCATTGAGGTCAGAGACAAAGGTATTGGCATAGATCCGGAACGTATAAAGGAAGCCATTGGAGTCTTCGGACAGCTTGATCGAGATAAGATTGAACAACAGGGCAGTGGCCTGGGCTTAGCAATATGTTCTCGACTATTAAAAATTAATAAGGGCCGCTTAGAGTTTGAAAAACGAGAAGGCGGTGGCTCTAAGATTCTTGTTGCGCTTCCTATTTTAAAATCTCACTAAATCATCAATAAACTCCCCACCAGGCCAGGTAAGTGGCCAAAAGGTCTCATTCTCTGGTAAAACATGAGATATGTTAAAAGATACCTTACCTAAATTTAAAATTCCAAAATCGTCAGAAAGCTTTCGTGTGCTTTGCCT
>JAAZON010000554.1 GCA_012797725.1 SAR324 cluster bacterium
AAACCTTTCTCAATTGAAAGGAAACTCAGGATCCTGTTCACACATCCTTCTGAAGAGGGCATCGGCATAGCCTTCCTTGCTTATATTAGTTAGAAATTGGGCGGGGATTATCATATCAGTGTCAACATTATCCAGTGGTAGTGGTATAGCCTTGCTATTATGAATAGTAAATTTTTCCATAATTTATCCTTAGAAAAAATACTTCTCTGGAGAGCTTATGCAACCTGCGATTGCACTTGCTGCCACTGTGGCAGGAGATGCCAGATGAGTGATACTTCCCGTTCCCTGGCGGCCAATAAAGTTTCTATTTGATGAACTTATGCAACGCTTTCCTGCGGGGACTTTGTCATCATTCATGCCCAGGCATAATGAGCAACCAGGCATCCGAAAATCAGCACCCGCTTCCACAAAAACATCTTTCAGACCTTCAGCTTCAGCCTGCTCCATGACAGCCTCAGAGCCTGGAACAACATAAAAGGTAAGTCCTGGCTTTATTTTCTGGCCTTTTAGAATTCCTGCAGCAATCCTCAAATCTTCAATTCTTCCATTAGTACACGATCCTAGGAATGCCCAGTCAATCGGAACTCCTTCAATTGGTTCGCCACTTGAGAGTTTGGTGTAATTCAACGCCTTCGCTGCTGACTCTCTTTCTGAAGCCTTAAGCTTCTCGATGTCTGGAATTCTCTCATTTATACAAATGCTTTGTTCGGGATTTATACCCCAAGTTACCATGGGACCCAGACTCTCAATGTCAATCTCAACATACTTATCAAACTTAACTTCACTGTCACTGCAAAGGCTCTTCCAGTAGTCAAGGGCCTCAGACCATTTATGTCCTTTTGGGGATAGTTCCTTGTCCTTCAGATAGGCAAAGGTCGTGTCATCTGGAGCTATAAGACCTGCACGCGCACCACACTCGATGCTCATATTGCAAATTGTCATACGCTCTTCCATGCTCATTTCTCTGATGACCTGGCCGGTATATTCAATGATATGCCCATTTGCTCCACCTATCCCAATGCTGGCAATCAGCTTAAGAATTAGATCCTTCGCAAACACTCCTTTTCTTAAATGACCTTTGAACTCCACCCTCATTGTCTTTGCTTTTCTTTGGAGCAAACAACCACTTACAAAGACGTGTCCCAACTCCGAAGTTCCGATACCAAAAGCAAGAGATCCGAAAGCACCAAGAGTTGCAGTATGAGAATCACCACAAACGATAGTCATACCTGGCTGAGCAAGCCCAAGCTCAGGCCCAATCACATGCACGACTCCTTGATGACCACTATTATAATCACAAAGTCGAATCCCAAATTCATTGCAGTTTCTCCTGAGCGCTTCGACCTGAGCACGTGCTGCTGCGTCAAGAATCTCATCGCGATTTTTTCGAGTTGGAACGCTGTGATCAAGAGTTGCTATAATACGAGATGGCTTAAAAACCTGAAGACCTTTAGCCCTCAACATATCAAAAGCCTGGGCCGAAGTAACCTCATGTATCAAGACAAAATCAATTCCAAAGATAGCCGGATGTCAATCCTTTTGTGATACTACATGTTCATCCCAAATTTTATCTATAATCGTGCGGGGAATCATTCCTCTTTTCACTCCTAAAGTGTTTGTCGACATAAGCGCGATTTACTGCATCAAGCAGAGCTTTCATTGCAGAGATCTCTATATCCTGATCTTCTCCACGACCTTCGAACAGTTCACGCTCTTCATTTACCAGAACAATAGTGGAACGGCTCGTCGCTGAAATACCACTTCCTATGGATTCACTGCTGTAGCTATGAATATTCAAGCCTGGAAACTTTTTGTCTACCACAAGCTTTAACGTAGCGAGAGCTGAGTCTTTTCCTTCGGCAGTTTGATTAATTTCACCCTCATGATCAAAGAAACGCCCGACCAGACGTAGTTCAGACACATTTTTATGTTTTGAGTAATCATATTCTTGAATGTTTATTGGCTTCCTGTACTCAAAATAACCGTGAAGAAGTTCTTCATCTGTTATGCCTTTTCTGCGTTCGATATAGAAATCCTTCAAGAACTGGGCAATTTTGGCTTTTTCTGAGTCTTCACACACATAGCCATACTGCTCGATTATGGATTTCGCGTGATTTCCTCCGCTTAAAGGACCAAAGAGAAATGTAATTTCTTTTCCAGTCTCTCTTGGATCGAAAGGTTGATACGCAAGCGGATTGCGAAGCACCGCATTTGTGTGCCCTCCAGATGAATGTTTCGCCGCATTTTCTCCGGCTATGGGCCAATGGGGCTGGCGTGGAAGCATGAATCGATTTACAAAGTCCGATATTTTCTGCAGATTTTCAATTCTAGCCCGTGTGAAAAACGGATGATCTGGGTCCTGATATGCTGCAAAATGCTTAATTATCATTATGCATTGTTCAAGCGAGGTGTTGCCTGCACGTTCTCCAACTCCATTTATACATCCTTCAATTTGGCGTGCTGGGCCAAAGAAGACTGCATTCAAAGAATTTTGAACTGCCATTCCGAAATCGTTATGGCAATGAGTAGACCACGTTATTTCACGTTCAGGGAACTCTTTCTTTATTATCGCGGCGTGCCTTTTTAATTTCTCAACAAAGTAATCTTCTCCTTGCAACCAACACGCCCCACCTATTGTATCAGGGCAATTAATAACAGATGCTCCTCCTTCTACTGCAGCTCGAATCACATCTGTAACAAAGTCAAAGTTGTCAGCCATTCTGGAATAACCCTCCGGACTGTACTCCACTTCAAGCCCAGCTTTTACG
>JAAZON010000555.1 GCA_012797725.1 SAR324 cluster bacterium
GAGGATTCCTAGAGCGTTTGGGAGATGACTCATTAAAGGAACAGACCCTCTCTTCAATGAAAGGACGTCCATCGCGAAGCAGTTTTTCTAAAAACAGAATGGAATTCTCAAAAGTCGAAACACCCGTTTCCCACGTTTATAACCCTGCACTTAGTCTATCTTTGGGATTTTGTTTGAACATATTAATCTTTTTTATAGTAATGTGGCCCGTAGGATCTTTTCTGCGGAGTATGGCCAATCGGCAGCACCTTGAAAACTTAAGTCCTTGGAACATGTTCTACTTCTATTCTATTATTTGCATTGCAATATGTTGTCTAGCAAGTGGATCTAGCTTGATATTGAGCACCCCCATATCGTCCCTTGGGAAACAGTTGCTTTGCTTTCTTAAGTGTGTGCTTTTCAGCGTGGGCTTTCTCCTTTTGCTTTTTTTGCTTCATGCTATAGACTTCTTGATGGGTTCTGGAATCGGTACTACCAACTTGAATATGATACAGATTGCTGACATTCTGAACGCATCACTAACCAATCTTCTCGAAGGGGCCTTTCTAGTTGGTCTCCCAACAGAGTTTATAGTAAAGCTGCTATCCCCAGCACCTCGATTGCTTTCAAAGGCAGGCCAAGACACGTTTTTCTTGTTCAAGTACATTGTCGGAACCATGCTTTATTTCTTTGGAATGATGACCATTATAAATAATCACATAAATAAGCAGAAAGGTTCTCTGAAACATGTAACCCTATATTACTGCCTGGTTCCAGGGTTAATTATGGTAATCACTGCCTTCATAATCAGACCCTTGATCCTTGGACATCTTCCTTTCGATGGAATAATCCCTGTTAATTTTGATGCAGGGTATTTTTCTTTTAGGATTGAAATGTTTTCTTTGTTCTGGACTGCGCTGACGTGGATGGTTGTTTTGGCCATTTTCTTCTTTGTCCTAATTGATGCATATAAGAAAGAATTAACTGAGCATGCAATTCAAAAGCATAAATTGTCTAAGGTGCAGGATCCTTCAAGGGAGATTATTGGAAGGCATTGACAGCCATCACCTTACTATATGCCCAATTCTTTTCCAATCGTACAATGACCAATAGACAATCACCGCTTTCCCTTTAACTCGATCAATTGGAATGAATGGATCACTCCAGAATCTAGAGTCTCTTGAATTGTCTCTATTGTCCCCAAGCAAAAGGATGGAATCTTCTGGAACCACTTGAGGGCCAAAATTATTAAATATTGGTCCTCCTTCAATCCATCGAGCATAATCTTCTTTAATTAATGCTCCATTTATGAAAACACTGGTTCCTCGAACTTCCACTTCTTCTCCGGGCAAGCCTATTACACGTTTAATCAGGTTAGTACGAGATTCATCCTCCAAAGTCACCGGATCATCTGCTCGTGTAAACACCACAATGTCCCCACGAACTGGCATTGAATATCTAAGAATGAAGCTATCTTCCCATGGAAGTTCAAAACCTTGTGGCCATCTGAGCGTCTTAGGTACACGAATACCAAAACTAAGTTTGTTGACTAGTATATAATCGCCAATTTGAAGCGTTGGAATCATGGAGCCTGAGGGTATTTTATAAGCCTCAACAATTGAAACTCTCACAAACAGCGCTAAAACAACAATTATGACTATAGTCTTCAGGAAAGACCTGAGCTCCTCAAAAAAACTTTTAGAGGCTTGTCTTTCACTTGGATCTTTGCTCTTCTTTTGTGTTTCTTCTAGTTCTGCTTTCATCTCTCGAATATAGCTGATGGTAGACAGCCGCAACAGGCCTTAAGTCTTTATGTGGTGTAGTTTTTCATATTTAAAAGACTAATGAGCCGTTCAAGAAAGTATTTTTATTATTCTATTAGCAAAATCGGTCGGCCGGTTCGATCTTGCTTCTACGCAGACACAGATTTGCCTTGTTATTTGGCTCCTTCCGGCTTGCGTGACTAAGCCTCGGCAAAGTCGTGTCGTTAGTGC
>JAAZON010000556.1 GCA_012797725.1 SAR324 cluster bacterium
AACATCTTTATAATCTGGATTCTTATCCCCCTTTTTTCTAGAATTTCCAGGGCAAAGATAGCAATTTGGGTCATAGGCTGGCCTCACTTGATCGTCATGCTCCTCGACTGCCCCACTCCAAGGCCTTGCAGTTCTATGGGGTGATACGAGTACCCAACACTCTTTGAGCGGGTTCCAACGTCTATGCGGATGACTTGAATATACAGCTAAAACCATTATTTCATACTCCTTATATAATTAAATCCAAACAAAATGGGGAGGATTTTTGCAGTAGCACTAAGCTATTAATCATCAGATAATGTCAGGAAACAAAGGAATTTTCCACCTGTTCAATCAAAAAGAGGCAAAAAGCTTATGTTCAAAGGATTCTTCGGAATGGGGCGAAAACAAGGCCCCGATTCGGCAGAAAAGTTAAACCCTAATATAGCCTCTACTATCATAAGTGTAGTGGGTGCTCGAAGCATTCCTCTAATGCCGGGAGCAGCGCAAAAGGCCTTTAAACTTTCAGTAGATCCCAAGGCTGAGGTGAGAGATTTTATAGAAGTGATAGAATCTGACGAGGCCTTATCCGCAAGAGTTTTAAGAATTGCAAATTCCGTTTTCTTCGATAGAGGTAAAGCGACCAACACCATTGAAGAGAGCGTCAATGTTATTGGCATGAATGAACTTCGTTGCTTGCTTAGTTCAACAACTTTGAGTGAACTTTTCCCAACCTCTAACAAAGCAAGGTGGCATCTATGGGTAAATGATGTCTCCACGGCCCTCATCGCACGCTCGATTGCTCAAAGAGTTTTGCCCTCAAAGACAGAATCCGCCTTCCTTGGAGGTCTTCTACACGATATTGGCAAGCTCCTACTTCTTCAAAGAGTCAGCTCTGATTATGGAATTATAATGGAAAAGGTTAAGAATGAGGGGCTCGACTTTTGCGCAGCAGAAGAACAGGTCTTTCCTTTCGATCAT
Organism: SAR324 cluster bacterium; assembly: GCA_012797725.1. The sequence continues at coordinate 961 of JAAZON010000556.1, forward strand.
GCTGAAGTTGGACACCTGATTGGTGAAAAATGGAACTTTTCTCCAGAGCTAATTGGCGTAATCTCCTCTCATCATAAATCGTGGAAAGAGCTTGGGGCAAAACAGGTTTCTGTTACAGTAATTGTGAAAGCAGCGGATATAATCTCTCATGCCCTTGGTCATGGACATCCGAACGAATGGGGGCGCTTGCGGATGAAAAATGAATCGCTCCTGCCAGAAGTGTGGGAAATCTTGCATATCCCCTCTTCCGAAGAGAAAGAGGTACTGGGCAATTATCAAAAAGTCTTCGAACTGGAATTCGATCTATACTCTGGACAAAAACAAAAATGACCGGAAAAGTATTGCGCCTATTGCAGTCCCTCATTGGCGAACAAAAGTCTTCGCCGAGTTCAGACGACAGTTCTGAGATAATTGAACGCTACCATTTGCTTACTGAGAACTTGGCAGCTGCCGTACTCCTAAGAGACGGTAGCGGCAAGATTCTATATTGCAGCCCATACACCGAAGTACTCACCGGATATCCAATCGCTGCAATACTTG
>JAAZON010000557.1 GCA_012797725.1 SAR324 cluster bacterium
AGAGGCCGAGATCTGGAATGGGAAAGCATCGCGATAACGCAGTGGGATATGCTAATTTTTGACGACATACTAAACATTCTTCCTGGTCTACAAAAGAATCAGCTATACTTTGCTGGCTATAGATCAATTGATGACAAAATCGAAAATAGATGGAAGTGGACAAAACCGGAGGGCGAATATCGTCATGATTATGATACATTCCGTAAATATGTTGATGAACGATTTGGATGGCATGAACCGGTAAAGGTTTGTCTGTATATTTTTGAAGTGTTGAACCGTAAATTCTTCGATAGATCCCTTGAGATTGAAGATAAAAAAATTGGAATGCTGGAATATAAAAACCCAACTTTAGCCGCAGCCTGGGGCTTAGATATATACGAAAAAGACCTTGGCGTTCTTTGGCAAGACTGGTACACGAGGAACACAGCTGCACTAATAGCGATCGGTAATGCTTTTTTTCGGACGATTTCATAAAGAAACAGCTTGATAGTACTGACGGATGGCGAATGTTTCATCCAAATCTATCGAAATGGTAGCTGTAACGGCAAGAAATACGTAGACCAACACATAAAAGCCCTTCTTTGTATGGCGCATTTAATAGTTTTTTTCACAACGATTACTCCTTAGGCACATATAAATCATATAATTTTACAGAGGTAGCTGTTGCTTTATTTACATTTTTGTTTTCTAAGTATTCTAGTATCCTGCTCATGCAACTAATCAAAGGAGCAGATCATGGGAAAAGATTTATTTCCTAAAAAGAAAGACTTTCGGTCGAGCAATGAATATTTCGAATCACTAGAAGAATTTAATTCTGGCAATAATTTACACACCGGACATATTGACGCAGATGGGGTAAGGATACTCGATGAAGCAGCGAATAATCTCGAACGAACAGCCCTAAAAATTCGGAACATAATTGCAGATAGCGGCCTTATACCCAAACCCAGCGAAACAATAAGCCCACCCATCGAGCAATCACAACAAATTAATGTCTCCCCGTTTCTCAACTGAGACAAGTGTTACTATATTTTACATTTTTGTTTTGTAGGCATTACGGCCTATTCCACTACTACTAATCAAAGGAGCAGATTTTGGAGCGAGAGTTATATTTGCACGAACGGCCAATACGTTCGGCAGACGATGCCCTCCCCACACCGGATAAAATAATTGCTTTTCCGGATAATATTCGTGCTGAACGTTTAGCGCTAGAAACAGAGAAACTCGAACAGGAAGCGCTCAGGCTAGAAACTGAGGCCGCGAATATACGGCATAGATTAGCAAACGGGGACATTCTCCCTAGGTCTAACAATTCTCTGAATCCTGAAATTAAAGAGTCTCAAGATAGGTATGAAGCTGAATGCAAGGCGCATACTCTTCGAGTACTGAATGATTTAAGTATCGATGACGGCAAAACCCTAAATGCAGGATTCAGCATTTATCATGACTTAGAGTTCAGCGGTTACACCGAGCACAACTATGTTACGATCACAAAAAAGTATGGAGTCTATTATATTTCAAGACACGGCGTTACTTCTGACTACAGATCCTTTTACCCTTCTTCTTTATCGGCAAATGCTCAGCGATTAATAATTCACGAGGATTTAGATAGTCCGCTATACGCGCCTGACGCTACATCTTTTGCGCTTAAAAACTTCTTGGACTGGAGATGGGCAATCGCAAAATACAATGTAGAATCTATAGCACTAACCCTACGAAAGG
>JAAZON010000558.1 GCA_012797725.1 SAR324 cluster bacterium
CTGGGAGCTTTCAAGGTGGGGGTGCACAAGTGCTCATGTGGCTTCAATTTTCATTCAAATGTTCGGATTAGGTGTGCCGTCTGCCCATGCGTTTTTTCAATCAGCAATTAATCCGAGTGAAAACTTAAGTTCTGAGACAGACAACGAAGTTTACAAGTATAAAATTGCACGAATCTGGATTGATTCATTGTTAAAGGACTCAAAGATTCCAAATATTGCTCATAGAGGTCGATTCTATCCTGAAGGCGGTGAGATAGAGCTACTTCTCGAGAAACTGAATATTATTAAAGAGGCCAAGCCCGAAGATGGCTGGCTTCTAAAAACCAAGGATTCAATTAGTTCGGAATTGACACCTCTTCTCTTCAAGGCAGAAGCTACGAAGATAGCTGGTTCTTCCACACCTGATGAAGATAGGGAGGATATTTTTGGAAACGATCCGTTTGAACCGACTTAAGTCTTGGCTTACTCTACCTAATGCATGCTTCTAATCAAAGATTTGCAATAGCGTCTTAAAGAAGCTTGACTGATCTTGCTCTTATTTGGTCGGCTGCTACTTCGTTGTGAATATTTCCCATATATATATCTTGAAGCTCTTACCCCATCTACTCGCACTGTAAGCCTAGTAAGGCTGCGTTTTGCAAGACTATCAGGGATAGCAGCTTGAACCCTGCTTCTTCCATTTCTCACCCTCATGGTTTTTGTTGTTGGGCACTGACGGCCATTGAGAGCAGTAGTCAAAATGCTAATCCCATCTCCGGAACCTATTGCACGAATGCTTAGTTTTTGGCCTGGTCTTAGGGTCTTAGTGTTGCCGTAATTCTTGATTTGAATTTTTGAAATGTGTACAGGACTGTTTCCACCTTCAGGATTTTGTGTTGAACACTGAGGTACATACTCGATGCAACTATTCGCTTGAATACTTGGATTATTTGATGCAAATGTTACGGCATTTAAAGGGTTACTTGGCGAAAGCCCTATTGTTGCATGGCTTAACACACGAGATGCAATACTGGGGTCTATGCTAATACAGGTCTTTATCTCGCCTGTGTTCTGAAGCTCAGCCCAGACTTTAATCTCTCCCGTATCAGGGCTTAAGAAGTGCCTCATACGCCAGTGAACAGTTAACTTGGACCTGTCTGCGTTCAGGCGGTAACGAACACCAAAGGGATCGCTTGTACCATTTAGGTCGGTATGAAGAGCTGCGATTGAGTTTGGAAGAGCCCTGCTCCCATTTTTGTAATCCATTTCCTCGGATTTAGACCCTGCATATAAAAGTCCATTAAGAGAAAGCACTACTTTATTAACACTATGGCCGAAGAATTTAAAATTAAAGCCCAGATTCTTGAAACTTAACTCATCCCCTCTTAGTGCTATGGGAGCAAAGTCAGCGCTATGGTCGGGACTAAATGCGACTTCTTGAGGCTGGTATGTGCACGGCTCGGGGATAGTATGTGTCGGCACAGGAACAGTCTCGTTAAAAACTGCTCTGGCGACATTAAGGGCTCTGCCTGTCCTTGTTATCCCGTTTAGACTAGCATATGAATCCCCACTATCGTAAAGCCTTTGGATTAATCCTTTCATTCCAAGATTAGGTTCTGACGCATAAAGAAGAGCCAATGCTCCTGCAACATGGGGGGTCGCCATTGACGTGCCCGAGAGGCTTCTATAGCCTCCACCTGGTGCGAGGCTCAGTATTGATACTCCAGGCGCGGCGATATCAACTGAACTTAGTCCAAAATTTGAGAA
>JAAZON010000559.1 GCA_012797725.1 SAR324 cluster bacterium
TGCAAAGATGGGGGCAAGGCTGAGGTCATTAGAGATTTAAAGCTCGATGGGGAATTGATAGTCATAGGAGACGGGTACACTGACTATGAGATAAAAGCAGCTATTCCATCTGCTCATTTCGTTGCGTTTACGGAAAATGTGATAAGGGACGTCGTCGTGGAAAAGGCCGATCACGTGGTAGATAGTTTTAGTGATGTGATTTATATAAGCGATGAACCAGTCAGATTATCCTACCCGAAAAACAAAATTCGAGTGCTTTTACTTGAGCAAGTGCATCCGCGCGCGGTGGAGATTTTTAAGGAAGAAGGCTATCAAGTTGAATCTCTTGCTGGATCATTGGATAAAGAGGCTCTATGTAACAAAATGCATAGAGTATCTATCCTTGGTATACGGTCGAAAACTAATTTAACGAGTGATGTTTTCAAAGCATCCAAGACTTTATTGGCTGTGGGTGCATTTTGTATTGGAACTGATCAAATTGATCTGTTGAGCGCGTCTGAGTCCGGAGTCAGTGTAATAAATGCTCCTTATAGTAATACTCGTAGTGTCGTTGAGCTTGCGCTTGGAGAAATTATAATGCTCATGCGTCGGGCTATTGATTCTTCAAAAGCACTTCATGAAGGGAAATGGCAAAAAAGCGCAAAAGGGTGTTTCGAAGTTCGAGGCAAGAAGTTGGGGATAGTTGGTTATGGGAATATTGGATCGCAGTTATCGGTACTAGCCGAAAGCCTGGGGATGAATGTTTACTATTATGATGTTGTTGAGAAGCTGTCACTTGGGAATGCCAAAAAATGCAAGAGTCTTGAGGAACTCCTCAAGATATCAGATGTTGTGACTCTTCATGTTGACGGAAGAGCCTCAAATGCAGGCCTAATTGGCATTCGAGAGTTCAATCTCATGAAGGATGGTGTCGTTTTCTTGAATTTGAGTCGTGGAAGTGTTGTTGATACCAATTCGCTTGTTCAAAGCTTGAAGTCCGGCAAGGTAGCTGGTGCTGCTGTTGATGTGTTTCAAAATGAACCTAGGAGTAACGAGGAAGAGTTTTTCTCGGAGTTGCGAGGGCTTCCGAATGTGATCTTGACGCCGCATATAGGTGGAAGTACACATGAGGCGCAGGAGAGTATTGCTGAATATGTTGCAGAGAAAATAATTTCCTATATAAATACGGGGAATTCTGTCGGTAGTGTCAATTTCCCAGAGATTGCGCTTTCCCCAGTCTTTGGTGCTCATAGGCTGCTTCATGTCCACAAAAATGTCCCGGGCATCCTTGCGGAAATCAATGGTACCCTGGCACGTTTCAAAATCAATATTCTTGGGCAGTATTTGAAAACAACTGAACAAATAGGATATGTCATAACAGATGTAAACAAGGAATATAACAGTGAACTTATTGATACTCTGAAGAGCATCCCAAATACTATTAGGTTTAGAGTGCTTTATTAGGGAAATTGATGGAGAACATATATTTTACACCTGGTCCGACACAGCTTCATCCTGCAGTTAAAGGCTTTTTGCACGATGCCCTTAAGAAAGATATTTGTTCAATTTCTCATCGCTCGCAGATTTTTCGTGAATTGTATGTTGAAGCAGTCACTAACATAAAAAAATTGATGGGGACGCCGGAAGAGTTTGAAGTTTTTTTTCTTGCGTCTGCCACAGAGATAATGGAGCGTATTATTCAAAGCTGCGTGCATTCAAAGAGTTTCCATGTTGTAAATGGAGCTTTTTCGAAGCGCTTCTTCGACATTGCATGCATGCTAAAAAAAAATGCAGAGCAGGCCGAGTATAATCATGGCGCAGATGTTGAGCTTTGCGAGTTGAAAGTTCCAGATGATGCTGAGTTGATATGCATAACTCAAAATGAAACCAGTACTGGATTTTGGATTCCACCCATAGACTTCAAAAAATTGACCAAGACAAATAAGGATTCACTGCTTGCAGTTGATGTCGTCTCATCTGCGCCGTGTGCAGCACTTGACTTTGCAGTAGTTGATCTTGCTTTCTTTTCAGTCCAGAAGTGTTTTGGATTGCCATCCGGTTTGGGGGTTTTGATTGCAGGCCCAGAGAGCCTAAAGAAGGCACAAGATTTAGAGTCGAGGAATGTAAATCCTATGTCATTTCATTCGTTGGTCAGTTTGGCTGAGTGTGGGGCCAAAGAGCAGACCTATGAGACTCCAAATGTATTAGGAATTTACTTGATTGCAAAAATGGCTAGTTGGATGCTTGAGTATGGAATCGAGCGAATTCGATTAGATATGGAAGCCAAGCAAGAGCTCCTTAAAAGTGCAATTAGTGAGATGGATGGATTGAGTTTTTTTGTTGAGAACAAGAGATTCCAATCCCCAACTGTTTCGACCTTAAGTTCCCAAAGAGATCTTAAAGCGCTAAGAGCTAATCTTGCAGCTGAGGGATTACATGTAGGCTCGGGCTATGGAGACTTCAAAGATAAACAGATTAGGATAGCGAACTTCCCTTCTCATTCACTGTTGGATTTTGAACGATTAGTGGCCGCTTTAAAAAAATACTCCATGCACTTAGGGGACAGGTAGCTTTTTCCTGCCTCAAAACAAATTTGCCGATTATGAAGCTATAATCTACGAAGTTAACATATCGAGATTGTTAATAAAAAACCTATCTCTAAGCTTGGCTTAGCTCTTGCTCTTGAATGGTGCTGGTAGTCTGGAATTGCCTATAGGGGCAGCATAAATGAACAATGTTTCCAATATAAATGCTCTTGATAAAGGACAAGACCTACAAGGCAAAAGTCCTCGTTCAGCCCTTTCTAAAGAGAAAGAAGCTCTTATGGAGGAGTTCTCGAAGCTGCTTGGTTCCATCAGCGATGAGCTTGCAAATCAAAGCAGTGATGTTTTTCTAAGAATGGATTTTTCAGCTGCTCCAATTAAAAGGAAAAAACAAGAGAAGATAGGAAAGGGGACTTGCGCAAGCGTAAGGCCAGACCAATCGAGGCAAGATTGTTCAGAAGAAGTATCTCTGGTGATGTCCAGGAAAGCAAGCATCAAAGACAAGGTGGAAAAGCCACAAAGGAAGGAATTTGAGGGAGAAAGCTCAGATAAAGTTGCAGAAGAAAGCCCGAAGAAGACAGTTGAAGGATTAAAAAGTGATGCCCTTGAAAAAGATGAAGGAACTGAATGCCAACAAGAAGTGAAAGAGTTTCCGGAAGAAAAGCTTCCTTCAGATGAAACGCTGGAAGTATTGAAGGATGAGCAATCGGCTATACCTGCTTCTTCTTCTGATTTAACTCAGACGACGGGAGTAGTTCAAAATCAAAATGCTGTTGCGCAAGCAGCATCTCAGTCAATTGAAGAAGAAGGCGCTTCGAATGACACTCAAGTTTTAGAAGCGAAAGTCTCAGAATTGGGACTGACAGAGGTAGATGCAAAGCAGTCGGAACAAGATAAGGAGCTCAATTCCGACATGCCTAAGACAGAAGCAAGCTTTTTAGAAGAGACAGTGAATGAAGAGATTAAAGAAAAAGTCGAGCTTCAGAAGAATTCTTCGCAAGTTAAGCCTACAAAGCTACAAGCAGAGTTGGCTCAATCAGAGTCCGATGTGGAAGACATTCAGAAAGCTCTAAAAAAGTTTATGGCCGAGAAGCTCATCAATGACGAATCAAATTCAAAAGATCTAGAACTTAAACCACTTTTAAACCAAGCTCTTCAAGGTATTGATACTAGAGTTAAAATCGCAGCTCCGAATCATGCTCCACAAATTTTGATGAGTTCGCCAAAAGAAGTAGGGGCTATTCTTGGCTTAAACAACGGGTCGAGCGCCAACAATTCAACTCTCAGTGCTTTTGCCAACTCTCAAAAATCAAGTGAGATGCAAAATGCCAAGCGGCCAGAGACCATAACACGAGCTACTCAGACAAGAGCAATTGAACGTATAGAAGATGCCCTAAGAGAAATCGCTAGATCCAAGGATGGCAAGACCATCTCTCTTCGACTGGACCCTCCAAGCCTTGGTAGCGTAAAAATAGATGTAACATATAAAGAGGGAACCTTAACAGCTAAACTTGTGGCCGACTCTCAGCAAGTAAATCAACTTATTCGGGACAAGGCTTTTGACCTGCAGGCCGTTATTCGAAAACTGTGTCTGCCCGTTGAAAAAGTGATTGTTCAAGTTGGCCAGGAGCAGCAGGCTCAACAACAAACATTCGGCGGTTCGTCCTTTTCATCTGAGTCTCGAAGTGCTAATGACGGCAAACAGAGCAATCAGGAAAAACTTATGAATCTTTTCCCAGAATTACAAGAAGCAGCAATTACAGTGGAGAAACGGTTAACCCTTGATGATCACTGGGTGGCATAGTAAAGGCAGGAGAATATGGCAAATACAACAGCAAATATGACAGTAAATAGTTCGAACAGATTGGATTCCAATCTGACCTCATATCCGGTTCAAAAGGCAAAGAAAAACAGTGATGTTGATAAGACGGATTTTATTCAAATGTTAGTAACACAGCTAAAGAACCAAGATCCACTAGATCCAATGAGCAACGATCGCTTTGCGGTTGATCTAGCTACTTTCAGTCAGCTTGAGCAACTAATATCTATTAATGAGAAAGTTGGAACAACTCAAAGTGGTGATACCACCTCTCTAGCAGGCTTCCTTGGTACAGAAGTAACATTAAACACACAGGCCATAGATGTCCAAAATGGGAAAGGTGGATCGGTAGCATTCAAACTTGAGCAAGATGCAGCCGATGTAGAAGTTCAGCTTGTTGATGCCAGTGGATCCATAGTCGATAGGGTAAACGTAGGTGCCCTTGCCGCAGGTCAACAGACAGTGGAGCTTAATGAACTAAGTGTCCAAAATGGAACTTTCAATGTGCAAGTGGTGGCGCATGGAACTACCGGAGTGGAAATGCAGCCGCAGGCATATGCTGCCGGAACAGTGGTCGGATATAGGCCGGGCGCTGATCCCAAGCTCTTGATTGGAAATAGTGAATATGGACTTTCCGATATTTTGGAAGTGAGAACATCTTCTAAGGTGTAATGAGGTTTAGTTAGTGGAAGAAGCTGTATTTTAAGAAGGAGAAAAGCCGTGCCGAGCATCGTCAATGGATTATTTGCTGGTAGGTCTGGTATTTCATCTCATGGTACTGCGATTGCAGTGGTAGGAGACAATATTTCCAATTCATCGACTATAGGCTATAAGACTTCTCGAGCTGAGTTCGAGGATCTTATTGCTGGCGGCCAAACTGCAGGAAAAGTCGTCGGTAGTGGTTCTCAAACAAGTGCGGTTAGCACCATATTTCAGCAAGGTACGTTGGAATATACCGGCCGAACCCTAGACCTTGGCATCGATGGAAATGGTTTCTTCGTGGTTGCGGATGGAAGCCAGCGTTTTTATACTCGTGCGGGCAATTTCAAGATAAATTCAGCCGGATACATCGTTGATCAGCACGAGAATAATGTTCTTGGTTTCCCGGCTAATGGAAGTGGGGCCCTATCAGCTTTGAACGTGAACACGATCTCTCAGAACAATGTGGCCACAAATAATGTTGCCGTGGCTGGAAACCTTTCAGCCTCAGCCGAGATAATCGATCCTGCGTCGATACCAGCGGTCGATCCAGCAGACGGGAGTGGTGCATCTACAACTACATATGCGGAACTTAATGCAGTTGCTGAGTTCTCAACGGTAGTGGACATATTTGACTCCTTAGGGGCAAAGCACACCCTTACATACTTCTTTTTCCATACAGGGGCAAATCAATACACGGTTCGTGGGTATGTCAATAGTGAGGACGTAGACTCTGCCGTGCCTGCGCCTAAAGGGTATCCCCGTGTGCTTGGTGATGGTTCCACAACAGATATGTTGTTGAATTTTAAAGGAGACGGTTCTATCGATACCACCGATCCTTCTACCGTGTCATCAATAGACTTAAATGTCCCATGGAACAATGGGGCCAATGCAAGCACTACTAAGATTGACATGAGCGCCTTTACTCAGTACTCAGCAAGCTCGAACATTCTATCAATAACGCAGGATGGCCAAGGGATTGGTACGGTTACAAACCTTAATATACAGGCGAACGGAGACATCTATGCGATGCTTGATAATGGACAAACAGCCATTATTGGCACAATAGGAATGGTTAATTTCTCAAATGCTGAAGGTTTGACTCGTATAGGTAAAAACATGTTGCTTCAGTCTCCCCAATCCGGCGAGCCTATTGTTGGGAAACCTCAGTCTGGAACGTTGGGTGCGGTAAAATCAGGTTCAATTGAATTATCAACTGTAGATATCGCAGATCAGTTTGTTAAGATCATAACTCTGCAAAGAGGGTTCCAGGCGAACTCAAGGATCATTACAACAATTAATCAGCTTTTGAATGAAATAATTCAATTAGCATAAATTTTGAACAAAGAATGAGAACCCCCTGTCGTAGATGATATGACAGGGGGTTCTGGGCGCTTGCCAATATTACTCGCATTTCTCAGTGCTTGCAGGTAACATATCGATTGTCTTAGTGGTTGTCTTGTTAAGAGCAATCGCCTTGGTGCTCAATTTGCTTGCAATTGGCTTAAGTGTTTTCTTCAATTTAATAGTCTGAGTCAGTATCTTTTTGGTCAGGTTAGTTAAGTTATTCAAGCTGGACATTAAACCGCTTCGGTTTGTGCTCTGATCCATGCCTGCGCAGTGAGAAGAGTTACAGTTGCTTAAGATAATCTTTGGAAATGCAGCCACAAAATTCTTACAAGTAAGCAATGAACTTTTAGCAGTTTTCTGATATTTGGTAGCCAGCTTGGTTTTGCCTTTTGCTTTCCTAAATAATGCTAAGGCCTGGTTGGTGTAGTTGTATTCTTTACTACATGCTGCTTCAATTGCGCTTAAGAAGGTACTTATGTCAACTTCAGTGCAGGTTACTCCGGGAGAGTCAATGCAGTCGGCTGTTCCATTTCCGTTTGTATCGGAATCTGCTATGCCGCAGCCGCAGACCCCGGGTTCGTTCTTGAGGGGATCGTTTGAACAGGCATCATTGCAGTTTGGTACACTATCATTGTCGCCATCAACATCCGAGACTCCGCAACCACAAAGCCCAATTGCTATCTTGGCGGGGTCATTTGGGCAAGCATCAATACAATCAGGTGTTGTGTCGTTGTCTGTGTCTGTGTCAGGATTTCCACATCCACAGGCGCCGGGCGCTTTCTTGTTTGGGTCGTTGTCACAAAGATCAATGCAATTGGCATGACCGTCGTTGTCTGTATCGATGTCAGGGATGCCACATCCGCAAACCCCAGGATCTGTTTTGAGAGGGTCGTGTGAGCAGGAATCGACGCAATTAGGGGTGCCATCGTTATCATCATCAGTTTCAAGATTGCCGCATCCGCATAGTCCCGCATTTTGTTTAAGCGGATCATTAGGACAGGCCTCACATTCATCGATAGTTCCATCGCTATCAGTATCTGTATCGCACGAGTCTGGTTTTGCGTTGTTGTTGCAATCATTGCTCTGCTGACATGTGCCTGGTGATGCACAGTAATTGACGCAGAAGCCGGGCACTGTCGTTGTGGCCACGTCGCAGGCGTCAGGAATATCGTTATTGTTGCAGTCGTTGATGCCGTGAAGGCCCCTCACACGATAAATTTGGGTTCCTTTAACATATGCAGCTCTTTTCCCGTCTGGTGCGAAACTTGGCCACTTAATAAGAAGCCCTGTTCCGGTTATTATAGGGGTCTCTTCACTTCCATCTATATTCATCATATAGAGGCCAGCTGTGCCTGGGTTTCCAGCGGCGTTTGTAGTTTGTTTTGAAACAAGGAGTTTACTGCCATCTGGAGAAATCTCTGGATATCGATACCATACGCAGTTATAGCAAGTGTATCCGCTTTGGTTTTGAATCCCAGAAGCAATTCTGACAGGAGCCCCACTTCCGTCTGAGTTAAGAAGCCAGATATTTGAACCATCAGTGATCATAAATTTCGAGCCATCAGGCATTAGCGAGGCTCCAAATTGGTAGGTTGACTCTTGTACGGTTAAATAATGTTGTGTTGTGGTGAGACTGGGATGATTAACTACTCCACTTGCATCCTCCCAATGAGGTTCTGTGCCGCTTACCATGAATTGCCCAGTCATGCTAGAATAGGGGCCTGTATATATCTTCACCGTGCGGTTATAAGAAGCGTCCTTCAGGCTCGCCCAGCGGATAAGGACAGTCGAGCTATCACGTGATACTCGTACTAAGTCCCCCCATTCAACATCACCCCCTGCCATGTTGTTGTTGCCCTTAAGCTTAACAGTGAAGCTGCTACTAGAACCGTCAGTAACTGAACGAGTCAAAGGAAGGGTTGCAGGTATGGAAAAACTTAAATACTCATGGGCCCAACCTGATTGCTCTGCGATAATTGGAATGGCACCATACCAAGATATTGACACGGGGAAGTCTCCAGAAGCGGTAAAATTTACTACCTGTGTCTCATTGATATCAGTTGCATTTCCCAATACGGGAAAAATATGGTGGTTGTAATACTGGTAAGCACCAGAATTGTAATAACGGGTATAGAGAATCATCTCACCATTTGGCTGCCATGATGGCAGATCTGCGTTATAAGCCGCATTGGCCGCAGTGAGAGCAGTTTCCGTGAAAGGCTCAGTTTGTCCAGATTTTGGAAAAAGAAGAACAAGCAAGCAAAAAACAAGAAACAATAAAAGTTTGCAACGAGAATGAAAGAACAAAATAGTTGATTGGGCGGACATAGTAAGCCTCCATGAAATCGCGGATTTAAAAGTAATCCTGGAAGAAATAAGAGATAAGAAATAAGGAAAGGCGTGAGAATAAGTGCGGCCTCGAATTCGTGGGGATTATACTGCGAATGATGATTAACTTATACGATTATCTGCATAGAAGACTGGGATACTTTTGAAAGAGACAAGATGAATTTATTCGGAAAATTAGATTATGAGAAAGTGCTAACGTCAATTTTGAGGTTTCGTCTCCTTTAAAAATTAAAAACAGAACCTTAGTTCTTATTCCGTTCATTTGGTATTGAA
>JAAZON010000560.1 GCA_012797725.1 SAR324 cluster bacterium
ACGCTGTATTCATTCGAAGATAGATTAAGTCCGAGAGTGAGCCAAATGGCATTTCGTCTGCTATGGCTGGTCTTCGGAGTCACCCTGATTGCTGATTGGTATTTACTTTTTAGGTGACTGAGATGATTAAGTTTGTAACGACCTTATTTGCCATATTATTTTTGGCATTCATTGGGATATCGATATTGGGTATTGTCACCACGGGCGATATCTTCTATGCAGTTCCAATTATCATAAGCGTGGCGGGACTGTACCTGGTGGCAATAATTTGGGACTTTATGAGGTGACTGAGATGAGATACCGAGTCAACTACAACATAACCTATTATCGCTGTCATGAAGTAATTGCCAACGGCCTCGAAGAAGCAAAGAGAATTTTTGAGCAGGAGTTGCAGATGTCGTCTGAGGCTCTTGACTTCAAAATCGCAAGCATCGATTATCTTGGTGATGGCCGTGCACCGATACCACACAATGATCTCATTAACCAGTCTAACGTAGCCAGAGCTGCGATATTTGACGGCGCCCTGAAAGCACTTGATGAAAATAATTTTCATTGCCGCGCAGCTAAACGTGCAAAATTATGGGCAATGCTTTCACATACAAATGATCTACACGAACGCGCTGATATACTCGCAGAAATCGAAAAATTAGAATCTACGAAGAGATAAAAACCACTTGGAGTGATAGTTTATGACAACTGAATCTGATAAAAAAACACCTTGCTATATATGCGAACTTGCAGACTTGCGAATAAAGCTTTTGAATACCCGCAATCCACTGGAACGCAATGAGATACTGGATGAAATTAATAAGGTGATGGCTAGAGAAAGAATAAAGTAGAGGTTAACACATGTCAATATATAAAATAAACTACAAAATAACACACGATAGACAGATCTGTGTCAAAGCAGACAGCGAACGAGAAGCATATGAAAAGGCCAGAGAGGACCTAGAACTACAAGATCCATTCGCAATAGAAATGGGTGACATAACCCAGGTTAAAGTTAAAAATCCAACCGGGCTCTTTGGTTTTGCAACTGAGATGAGGAAATGTGCATGCGGGAAAAATCAGTCAAACATTGCTGAGATGAACGAATGCAAGATGAACAGAGGTTCTGAATGATAAACCTTGGACTCGATAGGATTCTGCTCAACGATCCTATCATTGATTTTGATCCAATGAAGCACACAGACGACGAGATAGTAAGCTTCCTTACCGAGCTTGAAGCCCATCTATTCATGCTGTACGATGATGGTTATATCGATTGCTTCTTCTGGGACAATTGCCGAGAAAGAAACATTCTTTGCAGAGCCATATTTGCGATGGTTGTTCCGATGTTCTCGGACAAAGATAACAGAAAAATAGTCAAATGCCATATCAAATTTATAAACAAGTATCTCAAGGGTGCTGTTGAATGTGAGATGGCCTTGGATATTAGCGGCATTGAGTTCCAGAAACATTGTGATTCCTGCTCATGTACCTGCTATTGCAAGGAAATCTACCAGGCAGTTTTCTGGTTGCAAGAACATGAATCGGACATCTGCGGTAAATTCTATGAGGAAGTATTGCCGATATACACCAAGCTCCATCCTGGGCATTCCAGGCCTTTTATGATGGCTTGGTGCGATTTGCATGGAGGAATTTGATGAATAACTACTGGTCTATGGGCCTTCCTTCTGGTAAGGTCCCTCAATTTGATTTTCCGATGTTGAAGTTGAGTATGACAAACTTGCAAAGTAGTACTGACCAAAAGACTGTGGATGGGGGGCAAATTCCCGGCAACTCCTCACTAGCACAGGACTACAGTGAGAATAGGGAATTGCCGAGTTATATGGAGCACCTTGTGGGCAAGATTGAGGTATGCACGCGGCCTAAAACTCATCTCGTCGGCGGTCAAGAACGCAGAGTACGTGGTAGTGGAACCTGGATCATAAACATGGTCGTTTGCGGTCGAGACAGGGTTCGCAAGGGATTTTCCGAGCCCATGGTGAGTCCGTTCATGCAGGATTTCTTCGCCATTAAGGAACCTAAATACGACGATGAGGAGATGACTTTTAAACTATGAGTGCGTCGGGCCTGGTTATGTGCATATGCTGCAAAACTATGAAATCTGCGATTCATGCGTTGGTTGTTAGAAGCCGCAACGGTAGGTTGTGGATTGGTCGAGACATGGCTTATTATGAGTTGACGTATTGCCCGTTTTGTGGAAAGGAGGTTGGGGCATGAATTGGAAAGAGCGTGCTATTAGACAAATCTTTTTCGAGTGTAAGAGATGTGGGACATGTTGCCAGG
>JAAZON010000561.1 GCA_012797725.1 SAR324 cluster bacterium
TCAATGCTTCCCTTAGCACAACTTGAACCTTTACTAGAGAAAGCATGCGCTGTCCGAGCCGCATTGAAGGAGAAGCAAGTGTAAGGGTCGTCATGAAAATAAGCCGTAATCATAGTATTGTCCTTAGTCTTATATGCTTAAGCGTTTTTTTCGGTATTGGTTTCTTTTTCTCTCAACAGCAAAAATTTCCCTCTGCTCAAAGTGTAAAAGGAGTAAGCGTCAAGCTGAACTCAGATATTGAAGGTGCTCAGATTGTGCTTGATGAATTCCACCGCAGTGAGAGCAAGAATGGCCGTAAAATGTGGGAAATCAAGGGCAAGAAGGGTGAGTATTCTCCAAAGACAAGTACGGCCCGCATTACGGAAGCCGATTTATGGTTATATAAGGATTCAGGTGACATCGTTCATCTGGTAGCTAATCAGGGCGTTGTGCAATTAGATGGCGTAACATTGAAGACTGCTGATTTGCAGGGAAATGTCAGAGTATCTCTAGAAAACAAAAATGCAACGATTACAACAGAGAGGGCTATCTATGATAAATCCGTAGAAATGGTCAAGGCTCCTGGCAAAGTTAATTTGACGAGCACAATGGGAGAAATTTCTGGTGAATCTTTGATTGCTAAAATAGATAAACTGGAATTTATTCTAGAAAAAAATGTCCAGACAATTATTAAAGGTGGAAACAAAAAATGATAGTTGAAAGAAAACAAATAATTCTACTAGCAACAATTCTTCTTTTCATGTCTGCTTCAATTTTTGCATCCCCAGCTCTTTGCGTAGACAAAAAAATACCTTCAAAAGAAGCTGAGCCAAGAAAAACTCCTTCATCTAGCGTCGTTGATCTAGAGAAACTCTTTTCTAACGACAAAGACTCAAAAGATGACCCAACTTTTATTAATTCTCAGTCTTTGACTCTTAAGCAACAAGAACGCCTTTTCGAATATGCGGGTGCGGTTGAAGTTAGGCGTGGAGATATGCTTATGCGCTCGGATTTTCTTGATGGAAAGTATAACGAAGATAATCAAATTGAGGAAATCACTGCTAGAAATAATGTAATCATTACAAAAGGAGATTCTCTAAAAGCTACCTGCCAAAAAGCTATCTATAATGCAAAGACTAAGACTGTTAGCCTCATGGAGAATCCGGAGTTGGAACAAAACGGGAGCGTGCTAGCAGCTGATGTTATAAAAGTCTTTCTTGATGA
Source organism: SAR324 cluster bacterium (assembly GCA_012797725.1). The sequence continues at coordinate 1,204 of JAAZON010000561.1, forward strand.
AAACAGAAGTGTGGCAGAAGGTCAGGTTCGGGTGAAAGTGCAGAATGCAAAGGGACTCCAAGGAGATGCGAATAAGGATAAGAAATGAAGTCTCATAAGATTCAGAACTTTAAACTGGCCTTTTTTGACCTTGATGGCACTTTGCTCAATAGCAAAGGTATTGTAAGTGAATCTTCAAAAAAGGCTATTAATTTTCTCCGAGATTCTCAAATCCATATAGCGCTTGCAACGGGTCGTTCTTCCTTCGGATCTCAAGTTGCCGTTGATTATCTTGATATTGATGATTTTTGCATATTCTTCTCAGGAAGTTTAGTTATAAATCCGCGGACAAAAGAGTTGCTTTTTGAAGCATTTTTGAGTTCTGCAGATCTTCAGATAATGACAAAAATATGTCGAAATAGTGGAATATATCAAGAACTCTATACAGCCGAGGACTTTTTCATTGAGAAAAAACATCCGTTGGCTGACATGCACGCAGAGTATATGGGCAAATATCCGGGCATAGTGGATTTTGATGTGTTGATTGGAAAAGAAAAAATCTTAAAGTCTACTCTGGTAGTAAGTGGTAGGGCTCAAGAAAAGGCCTTTGCAGAAATGAAAGAGAGTCTTTCCACTAAGAACTTTGGCATAGCCCCTGGAGCCACAGCTCCTGATGTGTTTTTTGCGAATATAACCAACTCCGAAGCATCGAGAGAAAACGCCTTTAAGATAGTCACCCAACATTATGGTGTTAAACCAGAGGAAACAATTGCTTTTGGTGATGCAACGGCGGATATTCCTTTCCTTAAGATGTCCGGTCTTGGAATAGCACTTGGAAATGCTCCAACTCATGTTCAGGCTGTGGCTGACTATGTAACTTTAAGTGTAGATGAGGAAGGCATCTCGGCGGCAATTAATGCTTTATTTAAGGAAAACTAAAGAATGGGGCAAGATCATAGACTTTGTACAGATAATGTCACAAAAATTTATGGTGGTCGAAAAGTCGTAAATAAAGTTTCAATCACTGTACAATCAAGTGAGATTGTTGGCTTGCTTGGTCCAAATGGCGCAGGTAAAACCACCACATTTTATATGTGCGTTGGCTTGATAGCGCCAGACGGCGGTTATATCTTTCTCGATAATACTGACGTGACCAAAGAACCTGTCTACTTGAGAGCACGACAGGGAATAGGATATCTCGCGCAAGAACCTTCTGTCTTTCGGAAGTTGACTGTGTATGAAAACATATATGCTATTCTTGAGACTATGGATTTTCCATCCACGAAAGCTCGTCAGTTGCGTGCGGAACAACTTCTAGAAGAACTTGGGTTATCGCACTTGGCAGGAAGTGTGGCAAGCTCACTTTCTGGAGGTGAAAGACGTCGTTGTGAGATAACGCGGGCTCTGGCAAGAGAACCTCATTTTATCTTGCTTGATGAACCTTTTGCCGGAATTGACCCAATGGCAATCAAGGATATTCAAGAACTCGTAGCAGGTTTAAGCAACAGAGGGATCGGTGTTCTAATAACAGATCACAATGTACGAGAGACACTAGGGATATGCCACAGAGCTTATATTTTAGTTGACGGAAAAGTTCTAGAAGAAGGTTCGCCCGAGTTAATAGCAAGTAGCAGTAAAGCTCGGCGTTATTATCTTGGTGATGATTTTTCTCTATGAGTCTTTGAAAGAAACCTAAGGTATCTTAGCTTTTCGAGAAAGACTGTCCAAAACACTTATCAGGAAATAACTTAATTAAATCAGATTCTTACCAAAGATGAATGTTTCACCCATATGCTTAATTCAGAAACTCTTTCTCAACACCAGTACATGAAGCATGAGAATATTGTAACTGCTCATCGATTGAGAATAAGGTGGGTCTGTGTCCGCGTACAACTGTTGTTATCATTAATAAATTGAATAGGCTACGGCAGCGAAATGTAATTTCTCAGTTTAGGGCTTTGCTTCAGTTTTTGAGCAATTACAAAATCTGTTTTTAAAGTACTAATCTAGACCTTCTTTATAATATAATGTTTGAGAATCTATCGATCTTTTTTCTGCAAACTTTATGCCGTTGTTGCATCTTAAGAGAAGGAGACAATGTTGTTAAAACTTAGTCTTGTGTTTTTACAGGCAAATAACTCAGCGTCTCAATTATGTTGTTTGTTTTTTTGAAGTCCTAGATATGGCCCTTGAAACAAAACTTGTTCAAAAATTAAGTCAGAATCTCATGATGACTCCCCAACTACAGCAAGCTATAAAGCTTCTTCAGTTGGGTCGTCTTGAATACATTGAAGCTATTCAAAATGAATTACTAGAAAATCCTATTCTAGAAGAAAATCCAGAGAATGAGACTCGCAATGATTCTGATGGTATGGTTCAGGAAGGTACTGCTTTCGCAGCTTCTCAAGAGAGTTTAGACGCTGATGATTGGAAAACTACTGATGACGATCAAGAGGTCAAGGCTCCAGATCCGGCGAAGGATGGAAGTCCAATTGCTTTAGAGGAATATCTGGAATACTTTTCAGATTCTAGGGGTGCTGCTACACCTAAAGGACTTATCGATTATGAGGATAGACCATCTGTAGAAGCAACCATCAGCCGTAGCGAAACCCTTCAGGAGCATCTAGCAGAACAACTTCGGATGTTAGACGTTAGTGACCATGAGAAACTGATCCTTGCAAATATCATAGGCAACCTAAATCGAGATGGTTATTTATGCGCAAGCGTTCAAGAGCTTGCAGAAGAATGCGACTGTTCCGTTGAAGAGATTGAGAATGCTTTATTATTCTTCCGAGATCTCGATCCTGTTGGCATTGCCGCACGTGATTTAAAGGAATGTTTGCTGATACAGCTTGAAAATTTAGGAATGGATAACTCTCTTTCCGCCTCAATAATTCAAAAGCACCTTGATAAGCTGGAAAAACGAAAATACGATCAAATTGCTAAAGAAGAGTCAACCTCACCAGAGGAAGTATACAAAGCTGTAACTTTCATTCGTAGTCTCGAACCGAGACCCGGACGTTCTTTCTCAGATGAATCTGTAAGATATATTGTTCCTGACATCTACGTGCATAAAGATGGAGAGCATTACGTTATATCACTGAACGAAGAGGGAATGCCCAGACTCCGACTTAGTCCCTATTATTTGGATCTACTCCGCAATCCCGACGCATCGGCTAGTGGCCAGAAGACTTATCTTAATGAACGCCTGAAAGCTGCAACTTGGCTCATTAAAAGTATGCATCAACGGCAACAAACTGTGTATAAAGTTACAGAAAGCATCGTTAAATTCCAAAGAGAGTTTCTCGATCATGGGATTGAGAAGCTAAAACCTCTAGTTCTTAAAGATGTTGCGGAAGATATAGGAATGCACGAGTCGACTATAAGCCGCGTGACAACGAATAAATATGTTCATACCCCCCAAGGTGTTTTCGAATTGAAATTCTTTTTCTCAAATGGAATTCGCAGCTCTGAAGGTGATATGTCGTCTTCTTCCGTAAAGGAGAAGATTCGAGGCCTTATTTCAAACGAGGCTCCAGATAATCCGATTAGCGATCAAAAAATAGTTGAGATCCTGAAAGCAGAACACATAGACATAGCTCGACGTACCGTGGCAAAATATAGAGAAAGTATGAACATACCGTCTTCTTCGCAGCGAAGAAGA
>JAAZON010000562.1 GCA_012797725.1 SAR324 cluster bacterium
ATGAAGTGTTAGAGTTTTTCTAAGATGTTTCATCGTCTTATTCTTTTGTAAACATTTGAATACTTGCGGCCACAAACTCTCCTTTTTGACTGATATACGGAGAGGGATCTCTTAACCCTTCTAGCACAACATCCCCTGAATCTGTGCCCAAAATCCATGTGGGCAAAAGCTTCACCGAGTAAGCAGACGGAATGGTTGATGATATCCTTAAATTGGTAAAAATCGCAAATAAGCTTGTAACATCAGTATAAGATCTTAGAAGATTCAGAAGGCCTATGATATTTTCAGTGTCTTCTGGAAGTGGAGTAGGTATAAACGTAGATGCCTCACTCGGGGTATTTAAACCTGTTTCTTGTTCGAAAGCTTGAGTTAAGATGGGGCCATTCTTTTCCATGTTCGGCAAGACATAAGAGTATTCTCCAACTAGGAATATTGATCCAGGGTTTAATTTACGTACTTTCACCAGACGTCCAAAGTTTCTTAAAACTTCTTTTAGGCTAGTATCTTTTGTTCCATCGACAATCACACCAAGGGATTTTATTGCAAGTCCTTGGCCTTCTGCAAAAATATCCACTTCTGTTTCTTTAGCATCAGCTTTTTCTTTGTTATCTTCTGTCTGACCAAGTTCTTTAAAATCTGCCTCTTTGTTGTTAGTAGCCCTCTTTGGCACATCAGATTCTGCTTTGTTTTCAGGTGCAGCAGTCGCGCTTCCGCTTATTTCATCTCCCTTACCTTTGAAGCCTTCATTTACATAATCTCTGGAAAAGAAGCCCTCCCTATCTCCTTGCTGCCCTTCCTGAGCAAACGAAAGAACTGGGATTAGAAGAAAAGCTAAGCATAAAATTGCTTTCGGCTTATATCTCTGCATTTATTCCTTCCTCTCTACAAATAGTTGAAGATCTTTAAGCCCCAAGAGACTGGCGAGAGCTTTTTCTATAATCCCTGCGTAAGGACTAAGGTAAAAGGGTTTTCCTTCTGGGCAACATGCAAGGGCTCTGTATTTAATCATCGTTGATTCGGGCCCCTTGTTCACTGAATCTACGGCTTCTTCAAGGCCATATCCAAAAAATTCTTCTTTAACCTCAGGGGGAAAACAGCTTTTTGGTGTTGACTGCTTCACAAAGGCACTTTGACCTTCTTGAGGAATAAGCTGCAGGAGGTCTCTCATTTCACGCACTGTTGAGTCAACTCGCTTATAATCGTGCTTGTAAAAATTCTGTCGCTTTTCCTCGTATCCAAGTTCTTTAAATGCATTCGGTATAGCAGCCAAAATGCCATGACCATTTATGCTAACTGGGCTTGTTGAGCTAATGTCGCCACGCTTTTCTCTAAGGCATACTTGGCTCCATTTGACTTGTCTGGAAGGCCTCCCATGACCTAATTCACCAACTATGAGCCGGACAAGCGGATCGGGAAATTGCGAAACTGCATTATTAAGCGCAGAATCCAGTGGCCCTGTAAGATTAACCCCTATTTTTGCGAGGGTTTCCATATCCATGCACATATGCGGATTCTTCATAAAGACAAGATATGCGTCATGAAATTTCTTAAGAGAAGGTATTGAGTAAGGTGCTAACTTAGAAAACAAAGAAAGAGCTGGCATACGGGAATAAGCATAAGTTCCAAAAGGGGCGGGTAATTCTGAGGCCACCATGTGGCAGAGGGCATCCAGCCCTTTGACTCCAGATCGTCCAATTGCCTTCTGACAGGCATTTACAACGGAATTATTATTACCCAATGATAAAGCGTATTCATTCCTCGAAGACATAGAGACTGCCTCAACCTGAGGTGCTCCATCAGTGGGAGGAGTTGCTGTTACTGGCACATCCTGACTCGAATCAGCCGTTGCGGCCTTTGGATCCTTATTAATATGACAGACTAAGGGATAATTCTTAATTTTATATTCCACATGAGGTTTTGGAAGAATGTAGAGTTCAATTACTAGATAAGGATATTTAAGCTTCTTAATTTGTTCATAAGCAACCCTGGAAAATAGCTCGGGAACGACTCTTGCCTCCATGAGTCTTGCTCCAAATTTACTAAAGCTTGGATTTAAGTTCTTTAGAGCTGCTGGAAGTTTTGCCTTTTCAATCTCATCATAGACTTCTTTATCAAAATTCGCATTTTTTATGGATTCAATAAAATCGTCACGGATCTCATCCATTTTGACGTTTGGACTTTCAGCCTTTTGTTTGCTTGCATAAAGAGTCCAGAAACTAAATAAATCAGCTTTCATCTGTATGCTAGTACGCAGGCCTTCTGTGATTGGAATTCTAAGCCTTGGATCAAGTATTAGCCTGGTGCCATCAGGTCCTTTTACCGATGCTCCGAAAAAACCAACTCTTCCATTAATCATATCTCTTCCAAGCTTATTTATTACCTTCGGTATATAACGGGACAAGTACATCTGAGACGAGCTTTCGACCTTATCAACTGGCCACCTGTAGGAAATAGATGGGATTATTCTCCATGCAATACATCTCTTTCCTAGGCCAACACCTATGCTTTGAATGCATTTAATACAAGGCCTAATAAGCTTTAAGGTATGTTCGATACAGGAACCACTTCCTTCATAGGGGAAACGCAGCATCTTTTCAAGTTCAGGCCAGACTTGTTCCGTGAAATCCTCTGCATGAACTCCCAGGAGTTGAGCTAAATTATCTACGCCACCGCTATATTTGCTTGCCTGTAAATTGGGCATTCCCCCACCTGTTTCCTGAGCCTTTGTAACGGCATCATAATTGCTCTCCATGAGTCTTTGAACTTCTTGAAGAGCTTGACTTGTCTCGGCCCAGCGTTCATTAACTCGTCTTTCGAATTTTTTTATCTTCCGCGGGGAATTTTCTGCAAAAACCATTGTTGCGCTTAATGCTACTGTCAGCACACACAATACAACGCGTTTCATCTTATTTACCTCTTGTTGTCTTAGTTTTTTTCAGTCTTGCTTTTTCTTCCTTCATTTGATCTTTGAGATCTTCGTGCCACTGCCCAGAAGGACCATTTACGTAATTTTTCAAGGCATTCTTCCCTTGATCCACATATACACTGTCTCCTTGAGCTCGAAGCCTGTAGGGCACGCATGGAACATTGAGATCCTTTATAAAACTCCAGCTTATATTCGGGGAATTGGTATCATAGGGAACTACTATTGTACTTGCTCCAAAAACCTCCTCGTAATTTTCCGGAATTTCCTCACTTGCAATGAAAAGAATATCGTAAATTGGGGCCTTGTCACCCTCTAAACCAGGAGGTAGTTCTTCTCCTAAGGCTTCTGTTTTTGTTAAATCCTCGTTACACCTTTTAAGAATGGGAGCTTCCATATTTTTCAAAATTTCTTCTTCACTTGGAAATTCCTTATTTGCGACATCTAGGTTTCCAATAATCTCACTTAAAAGCTTCTTTGAATCAAAAGGTGGTGTTGCCGTTGGCAAAACCTGTAGGGGCTCTCCTTCATTGAAACGATAATGTTTGAAGATCTTAGCTTCTTCACTTATTGGCGTTGCTTCCTGCCCCACTTTGTCTAGCTTCAGAGAATTATTTGAGTTAGGTCTGTTCTCTTGAGCCTCTATAGATAGTGGGCTAAATCCAGCCGCAAGGAAAAGTATAAAAACAATGGTAGTATTCAACGTACTAATGAGCCCATGCAGATCTTTTTCTGATACGAAGCTCAAAATCTTTTTGATATAAAGATTTAGACTAGACTTCTCCGACATAGGCTGACTCATAGAAATGCTCCCAACAAAGCATAATGCCTTTTCAGGCTTTTAAAATTGCCTTAAGCAAATAAACTGCAAATTCCAGTTGGAGATCGCTGGGTCCAATTACTTCATATCCCTCACTTCATTCTGGATAGTCTGTTCGCCAAAACCTCATTAGTCTTAACGATTAGGCTAAATTACAGCATATTTCAAAGCTTATACTCTATGAAAGCCCTTCATAACGGTACAATAGCTCGCACTATCTCATTCGTTATTTCAAATGATTATGCTTCAGGATTTTTACGAAAGCAGCGGTAATTTCATCAGAAAATAAGCTTTCGAACTGAGGAGTTAGGCTGCTTTCTTTAATTCCAATGTCGATTCAAGAAGATTTAACGCGGCTTGAGGTTGTTGATTCGCCTGAGCAAATACAGCTTGTGCCCCTTGCAAGCGGATTTCTTCCGCGACCATATTTGCTACTTCGCTAGCCACATCAACGTCTGTAATTGCCGAATAGGCAGCCCCATAATTTTCTCGCTCAATAGCCATGTAGTTGACTGCTTGTCCGAGCCGAGCCGCAGCTGCGTTAAAATTACCAATTATGCCTTCAATCTCTGTCTGTTTTGTCTCAATAACAGTCAATGCCGCACTTGCTCTTCCTGAAGTTTCCACGCCAGTGATTTCAATAGCGGTGCTCGCCCCAACATCGTAATGTCCTCCTGTTGTTTTTGATACTTTAAGACCTCGAAGATCAACCGACAGTTGCGCAGTAGCCCCATCTTCAAAGCCAAAAATAGTCGTCTGAAGAGTTGAAGAGTTAAATGCCCCTGTAGTTGTGGTATATGTTGCCGTCGCTTGACTTCTATAGTCCCATTGAGTTGCATCAGCCGGAGGTGAAGCTGCCGCGCTGTTTTCAATATAAAAACTAAATGTTAGAGTTCCACTTTCCCAAGAAACTCCTGCAGTCACATTTCTTTGAACACCGTTACTATCTACAACTTTGAAATTCATCATTTGGTTTTGGAACGTGGTGGCAATAGTTGATATGCTTGCATCGGCCGGGCTTACACCACTTGTTAATGCCATTGCGTCACCATCAATATTCCCTGCTAGTTCTGCAGTATCAGCGAGTCCGATCGTAATTGCTGAATTACTCGTCCCGTCAATTCCCGCCTGAATAGTGATGCTGCTTTGATTAGTGCCCCTACCTGCCGCAAGAAGATAAATGTCATTTGGACTACTTGGCCAGTGTGCCATGTTTCCTATACGACCATACTCCTCTACCAGTGCTCTGTATTCTTCGGCATTTGCGCTTTGCTGGGCCGTACTTAAACTTCCATTTGCCGCTGCATTTGCAAGCTCCTCAAGACTAATAAGGATATTCTTTTGCTGTTCAAGCGCAGTCTGTGCAATTGCTACAGCCGATATTCCATCGTTTATATTTCGCACAGCAACATCAGCAAGCTTTTCTTGTGTTCTCATATTAGTTGCAAGAGCCAAACCCGCCGCATCATCACTTGCTGAATTTATTCGAAGACCGCTTGAAAGACGTTCATAAGAACGGGACAGGTTATTAGTGCTCACTCGCAAGTTGTTTTGGACTCGCAGTGAAAGTGGATTTGATCCATATGAGAAGCTAAAGGAATCTACTGCCATTCCAGTCCTTGGGGACTACTAAACAACCATGTCTTCTTGAAGGCAAAGTCACCCTCGAATGCAGTAGTCGACTTAATTACTTCAATTATTTATAATCTGGGGCTATTTTTCTAAAGGGCTTAACCCCCTGTTTCGATTCTGTCTTTAATTGTTAGCTATTAGGAGCTAAGTGGACTTCAATAGGCGAAAATAAAAGGAAGCCAGAATTTTCATGCAATTTCTCTCTGCA
>JAAZON010000563.1 GCA_012797725.1 SAR324 cluster bacterium
AATCAGCACTCATGATCTTGGCTGCATCGGTCAGCTTCACTGCGGCTTGAAATTCACCTTCGGCTTGAATTATTTTCGAACGACGTAGTCTTTCAGCTTCGGCTTGTTTAGCCATCGCTCTTTGCATTTCTTGAGGAAGATCCACTTGCTTAATCTCAACTGTGACCACCTTAACTCCAAAAGAGTGAGTCCGTTGATCTATGATCTCCTGGATCTTCATGTTTAATTCTTCACGCTTCGAAAGCAAGTCATCTAGTTCTGCCTCACCACAAACGCTTCGAAGCGTCGTTTGAGCATATTGACTAGTAGCAGCAAAGAAATTTTCAACCTGAAGTATTGCCCTATCTGGTTCGATGATTTTAAAAAGCAGCACGCCATTGACCTTGACTGAGACGTTATCTCTCGTAATTACATCCTGGCTTGGAATATCGTATGTGATTATGCGCAAGTCCACTCGGAGCAGTTTGTCAATGAATGGAATCACCACCACAAGCCCCGGACCCCGAATTGAGGCGAAGCGACCAAGCCGGAGCACGACTCCTCGTTCATACTCTTTTAGTATGAAAATCGCCGATTGAAACAACACTACCAAAAGTACAACTAATATCAGTATCCAATTCATAGTTTCTTCTCCTACTCTTCTCTTTTCTTGACTTCCAGAACTAAGCCATTCTGCACACCTAATACTTCTATGATTTCATCTTTATCGATTTCTCCGCTCTTTGATACCGCGTCCCATATTTCTCCATTTACTCTAACCTTTCCACTCGGATTTAAACCCTTAAGCACCAGTCCCGCAGCCCCTATAAGTCCTTCTCTTCCCGTTGTCACTCTTCGTCTACTGGTTCGTATAGCCGCAAAGACTGCGCCCAGAAGAAGACTTGCCATGACCAATGTAAAAAAGATCGGATAACCCATGCTTGCTTGCATTCCCGGTAAGGTCGAAGAGTCCACTAAATATAACGACCCTATTAGCATTGAAATCACTCCCCCTACCGCTAATATGCCGCTCGTCAAATATAATTCAGCCCCTATAAGCAAAGCCCCAACTATTATCAGCAAAACACCCCCCTGAGACACGGGTATGATTTGACTTGAAATCAGCGCCAACACCAAACAAATCACACCTACAACTCCAGGTAATATTCCGCCCGGATGATAGAGTTCTATAGAGATACCAGTTGTTGCCCCGAGCCAAAGCAGCGCAACTACTGCTGGATTTGAAAGAACATTAACAACTTTTGTTTTTAATGAAGCCTCAACCGCTATTATTTGTGACTGGCTGAAGTCCCCAATCTTTAACTTATTATTAGCAACATTAACTTCTCGATCTTTTATTTGCCGAAGAAGATCTGGCAGATCTGTGGCTATAATATCGATAACCTTTTGTTGCAGTGCTTCTTTCTCTGTAATCGAGTTTGCGTCTCTTACTGCTTTCTCGACCCATTCAACATTCCTACCTCTTTGATCTGAAATAGATTTCACCAAGGCTACGATCATGTTCTCAGCTTTCTTTTTCATGTCGCCCTGGATATCTTGCCCACTTCCCTGAACGGGAGTAGCAGAGCCAATACTAGTACCCGGACTCATCGCCGCTATATGACCAGCCACGGTGAGGAAGACCCCTGCCGAGGTAGCGGTTCCACCCTGTGGAGCCACATAAACAACTACCGGCACCTCAGACCTGAAGATCGACTGAATCATGGTCTGTGTTGTCTCAAGCATCCCGCCTGGGGTATTGAGTTTTATTACCACCAACCCGGCGTTTTGCTCTTTAGCTACACGAAGTCCCGATTCAAGATACTCAAGGGTTCCTGGAAGTATCAGCATGTTCATGTCCAGAACTACCACTGGCCTGCTCTCCTGCGCACAAACAGACGTAGGCCCGATGACTACATTCACCAAAAGAAGCACGAGCGAAAGGAAACATAACCTGCCACTATGCATTTAAAGCCTCGTTATAGTATTTAATATTTTATCAGCCACTCTACTCTTGAAGTTAGTTGCCACCTCTTCTTGCCGGCCATGGCGATCAATCAACCATACTCTATTGGTATCTAAATCAAAGGCATCTTGGGCAAAGTTACCAACTATCATATCTGCCTTCTTTGTTTGTAATTTACGTCTTATTTCAAGCAACAGATCTTCAAGCTCACCAGTCTCAACTGCAAAACCAACAAGCAATGGAGTATTAGAGCTACCTCGCTTCTCACCAACCGCAGAAAGAATATCAGGGTTCTTTGCCAAGGTCAGATTGGCAACTGTTTCTCCTTTTTTGATCTTCTTCTCTGCTACCGATGAAGGCTTAAAGTCTGCCACTGCAGCTGCCATTATCACGATGTCAGGCTTATTTGGGGAATCAAAAGTCTCTTTCATCACAGCCTCATACATCTCTTGTGCTGTTTCAACTGCTATTCGCGTTACAGGTTTTGGAACATTAATCTCACATGGCCCGTGAATGAGGGTCACCTCTGCCCCCCTGCAGAACGCCTCTCTAACAATGGACACTCCCATTTTTCCAGATGAACGATTCGAAATGAATCGAACGGGATCCAAAGCTTCACGCGTTGGACCAGTTGTCACCAAAATCTTTTTGCCCGCAAAGTCCTTGATAGAGAGCGCACGTCTTGTGTGGTAAAAAATCTCCCATGGATCCGCCAAACGACCAGCACCAATCCAACCACAGGCAAGTGAGCCTTCTTCTGCATCAACGAAATGAACCCCTTTCTTTTTCAACTCAACCATGTGTTCTTGAGTTTTCGGATGCTCATACATGTTCACATTCATGGCTGGTGCTATCAATATTGGGGATTTCGTCGCTAAAGCCGTTGCAAGAAGAGGTGTATCGGCGAAACCGTAATTTAATTTCGCCAAGAAGTCCGCCGTAGCTGGAGCTATCACAAGAACATCTGCCCAATCAGCAATCTCGATATGTTCAATATTATCGCCGTCGTCCCAAAAGCTGTCATAAACAGTATTCCCTGTAATGCTTTGCATTAAGAGAGGTGTGATAAATTTCTTGGCAGAATCGGTCATGACAACTTTAACTTCATAACCTCTGGAAATATAAATTCGAGCTAACTCTGCGCTCTTATACGCAGCAATAGAACCGGTTATGCCAAGAGCTATTTTTCTTCTTTCAGCTTTTTCGTTCACTAGGTTTCGCTCTGTAAATTAATTAAAAATGGGTTACTGATTCGCTCTTCTCCCACAGTGGTAGAAGGGCCATGACCCGAAAGTATTCGAGTCTCATCAGGCAGCTTCAGAATAGTATGCTTAATTGAGGACATCAACACTTCATAACTGCCACCAGGCAAGTCTGTTCGACCTATTGAACCCGCAAATATTAAATCACCAGCAAGCAATAGTTGCTGTTCTTCACAATAGAAACACAAGTGACCCGGACTATGGCCTGGGGTGTGAAGTACAGTGAATGAGTACGTCCCCACTTTTAGAAGCTCCCCACCCCTTAAAAGGCTATCAGGCTCGGGACAATTATCCATATCCTCACTTGGTAGCCCGAGAATTGCAGCATAATTGAGCACACCCCTTCTAAGATCCTTTTCTATTGGGTGCGCCCGAAGGGTTAGCTTAAGTCTAGATTTTAAAGTCTTCACGGCCCCACAATGATCTAAATGAGAATGACTGAGCCAGATCTCTACGCACTTAAGCTTAGCTCCTTCAATACGATCCAGGATACGCTCAGCTTCTCCCCCTGGATCAACGATGACGGCTTCCTTAGTATCTTCATCATATAAAATTCTACAGAGTTGTTGGAAAGGAGTAACTGGAATTTCGATGGTTTTGAGCATTTTCAGAACATCCTTCTAACTACGCAAACGCGTTTCTATCAACAGCTTAAAAATTTACTCAACCTAGCCCCCAGGAGATTAGATCTGGCTTCAAGTCTAGCTCAGCCCTCCGTATCCAACAAGGAATGGCAACTTTTGCATGTATTCACATCGAATGCTAAGACTCCAAGCATTTCTTCCGTCAGGAGTCTTCACATCTAAACTTAAGGCTTGCAGGTCTGGGACACCCAGATTTTACAGAATCACACTCAAGGAGATGAAAAAATCCTCTTGCAACCCATGTTGCGATGCCTACTTATCAAATATTATGAGAGGCAATTAGGCTTGAGCCTACGGCGTGAAATGTTATCCTCACGCGATCTTGTTTAAGGCATAATTCGAAGCAGGGTTTCTTTAAAGAATTCAAAGATGAAAAAAAAATTGATTTTGTGGTTTGGAGGCGTTGGCCTTTTAATTCTATTCTCTGCTTTTGCCATTTTCTCCTTGAGCAAGAATAGCTGGGCACAAATCGCAACTCCGATCGTCGTTGCAGAGAAAAGCGTCGTCCCTCCTCAGTCTGATGAAGGAGTTATTAAGCTTCGCGAGGATGCTGTCGCCAAAACTTCAGAGACGATTTCCCAAATCTGGAACTATCAACTGGCAATCATCGACGAGAGAGCTATAACAACAGGAAAAGTAATTTCTGCCATATTGCTTCTCAGCATCGGTATTTGGCTCTCTAAAGCCATCTCAAATTTTGTTGGACGCAGGATTTTTCCAAAATTAAACTTATCTGGAGGCGGCCTGGCAGCCATACAAAGCATTCTTTTCTATTTATTAGTTGTCTTTTTTGCCCTCTTTGCCCTCAGATTAGCAAATGTTCCTCTAACTGTTTTTACTGTTATTGGTGGTGCCCTAGCTATTGGAGTCGGTTTCGGCAGCCAAAACATCATGAACAATTTCATTAGCGGGCTGATTATTCTTGTTGAACAACATGTGAGGGTTGGAGATTTAGTCGAAGTCGATGACCTTCAAGGCATGGTGAAACATATTGGCCCAAGAAGCACAATCATAAGAACCATTAACCACACCGATATAGTGGTTCCAAATAGCCAGTTCTTAGATAAGCATGTAGTTAATTGGACCCTCTCTGACAACATTACGAGATTCAAAGTGGATGTGGGTATATCCTATTCTTCCTCAATTGAACTTGCGAAGAAACTTCTTATTCAGGCAGCCGAGGAGAATTTGCATGTTATTAGCAATCCGGCTCCGGACGTCTTGTTTCAGGAATTTGGAAGCAGCACTATAAATCTTCAACTTTTTGGCTTTGTTTTTATCAATTCAACAATCGGACCAAATGTCGTGCAAAGCGAGCTCCGTTACAGGATTTGGGAACTCTTTCAAGCTAACGGAATTGAAGTGGCTGTGCCTCAACGCGATGTTCGTCTTGAGATGGTTGGGCCCGTCGAAGTTAAAACAAGTTGAGTAGACTTTACTACTTTCTTTTCAACAACATCAACGTCACATCATCTTTCAGCACTCGACCATCTAGAAAGTTTTCAAAGTCTCGAATGATCTTTTTCGTTAATTCCTCCGCTGTTGCATCCTTGCTGGCACTAGCAAGACTTGCAGACACCCCTTTAAGATCAAATGTCTCCGAGGCTCGATTTTGAGCTTCAACAAGACCATCTGAAAAGATAGCAATGGAATCTCCGTGTCCAAGTTCGCTTTCTTCATGTGTATAGTTTGCCGTGTCAAAAAACCCCATAGCAAAACCTTCACCTTTCAATTCTTCAATTTCCCTTGTCTCGTTTCGAAGAATTAATGCAGGTTGGTGACCCGCCCTTGCAAAATCAATATGACCGTTTTCTGGATTATAAAGAAAGCCACACATTGTAACAAAACGCCCGGCAGGCATCTGGGGAGTTAAGAGTTTATTTATTCTCTCAAATAACTCATGTGGGCGCTCTTCTGTCACCGCAGAAAATCCTAGTTTTGCCATACTTCCGAGAAAGGCTGCCGCTAGACCATGTCCACTAACATCAGCAACTTGTGCTGAAATACTTCCTGATTCTTCAAAACGAAAGTTATACCAATCTCCACCGACTTCCTCTAAAGGACTGTAAAAA
>JAAZON010000564.1 GCA_012797725.1 SAR324 cluster bacterium
CCGTCAATTTTTTAGCTTAAAAAGCCGCCCTTTTTCATTTTACCTGTATTTGTTTGACGGGAATTATTGCTATATTAATACTTGTTTTAACTGGCTTAAAGCAATTTGGACTTAAACGAGGCATTTGGCTGCGTAGTCTAGTTGTATGTTTTATTGAGTATTAGGGGTATGCGTGTAACAAGATTAGAGATCTTTGGTTTTAAATCTTTTATGGATCGTTTGGTTCTCCCTCTTGAGGGGGGGATTACGGGAGTAGTAGGTCCAAATGGCTGCGGCAAATCGAATATCGTTGATGCTATTAGATGGATATTAGGTGAAAGCCGTGCAAGCAACTTGAGAGGCGGTGTTTTAGAAGACGTTATATTTAATGGGACGGACAAGCTTAGACCTCTTGGGCTTGCAGAAGTAAGTATCACCGTGCGTGCAAGTGGGAATAATCTGCTAGCTGATATAAGCTCGCCCATCATTGAAATAGATGAACTATTAGAAGAATCGCTACTGGATCTTGGCCCGGCAGCTAAAGCAGATACTTCGCTTGAGGAAGCAGAGCCGGCCCAAACAGAAGAAGCAAAAGACGAAACCGTCAAAGAGGAGAACAAGGAAAGGCCCAAGCTTAAGGTTATCTCAGGAGGGTTAGATGAGAACCAGCAAGTTGGGGCAGGGATCGAAGAAGGCAACGAGAGTGATTCCGGTAAATCAAAAGATCTTGTAGACGCAGCGTCGCTTGCTCTTAGACAGTTTCCTTGGATTCAACATGCTACGGAAGTACAAATAACGAGAAGACTTTACAGGAGTGGTGATTCAGAGTTCTTTATTAATCGCATACCATGTCGCCTGAAAGACATCAAAGACTTCTTCCGAACCATAGGAATCGCAGCTCGTGGCTATACTCTTGTTGCTCAAGGAGAGGTGGCTCGAATTGTTACCGCGAAGCCAATGGATAGACGCCTGATTCTAGAAGAAGCAGCTGGAGTCGTTGGATTTCGCGATAAAATAGCCTCGGCGCAAAGGCGCTTAGATGATACCGAACTTAATGTGTCGCGCATAAATGATATTATTAAGGAAGTTGAGCGACAGGTGGGCTCTCTAAAGCGTCAAGCTGATAGGGCGAGAAATAGGCAAGCTCTAAAAGATCAACTACAAGAGAGAGAATGTGCTCTCTTCTCTGATTCCTTGAACACATTTTCTCGAAGACAAGATGAGATAGAGACCAGACTTCATAAGGCAAAAAGTGAGGGGGAAAGGGCGGAAACCACCATGCATGCCGTTGCGAGCCGTGAAACAGCTGCAAGGGGTGATCTTATGCGTGTGGATATTGAAGGTGATACTTTGCGCGCGAAGATAGATGCTCTAAAGGAAGAGCTTCATAACCGCGCAAGACAGCGTGCTGATACTCGTTCTCGGATTGGTGAGCTTAGAGCCTTCGCATTAGGAAAAAAGACAGAGATCCAAAGGCTTGAGGAACGACGAGCAACGCTCATACAGCGTAAGAATGACTGTGCAAATGAGATCCAGAAGCTGGAAGCGCAGGAAAATGAGATATCGCTGAGACTTCGTGCAGGCGAGAACGGGGCCAAGGAAGAGTTGCACCGTCTTGGGAATATATTGCAGAATTTGCAGCAAGAGCTAAGAGGAAAAGAAGCGGAGCTTCGTTCTTTAAGAGATAAGCTGATATCCAGACAAAGTTCCCTCGAATCAATTCAAGAACAGTTGTTGAATGCTTCTCCAATCAATCGCTTGGAGGAAACCGCCAAGATCAAGAACAAGGACCTCCTTTCCAAGGATTTAAAGATGCTTATTGAGGGACTGATAATACCATCAGAGCTCTCAAAAGCAGTGCAAGCAGTGCTTGCAGAACGGGCTGCATTTTTAGTAGCGGAAGATCCTCATGGCGTAGGCGTTGCCTTCTCTCATCAAGTGAAGGAAATTGACAAGGATCGTAAAATGGGACTTGGGCTTGGAGTTTTTAAGGTGGGTAGCAGGACGGCCTCTATTCCAACAGGCATCCCATTTCCTTCTCTATTGGAAGCAATTCGGGTAGATGAGGCATATGAGCATGCAGTAGGCCCACTTCTTGAGAAATGTTTTGTCGCTGATGATGTTGATGCAGCCATTTCATTTTTCAAAGCAGCTCGTCAAGGAGGCAGGAAACTAGATGACGGGTTCACGCTAGTAACCCTTGATGGTGAGATCGTAACTAGTGACAGCTATTTTAGCTTCCGTCAAGATGGTGGACTCGTGCAGCTTAGAAATCGTTCCATTGAAATTGAAAGAGTGCTTAAACAACTGGAAGCAGAGCAAGCGGAGTTGCAAGGGAAACGCGACGCACTTGTTGAAAGCATTGCTTCGGTTGAGCAAAGACACAAAGAATTGTTTGCAGAGGTAGAGGCCCAGAATGCATTGATGAGAGAGCTTAGTAGAGAGCAGGGGGCCATTCGCGGAAAATTACAGGCTGAAGGAAGAATAAGAGAACAGATAGAGAATGATCTTGAGAAAGTAAAAGTCCAAGTTCAAGAAGCCAATGCAAAGATTTCCGAATATGAGCAAGAAGAGCAAATTGTAACTGCTCAATTAGAAGCAATTGTTTCAGTGGATGATGAAGAAATTCGCAAGGAACTTGATTCATTGAATTCGCAATATGCCGGGATAGATAAGATTCGAAAAGAGGGGCGCTCTCGTTTGGACTCACTATCCAAAGAGGTTCAAGAAGCGAGAAACGCACTTGACGCAGCGCATTCGGAAATTTCTCGGGTCGAATTAGCAGCTCAACGTTTGACTCTTGAACAGGACGCTCTGAAGGAGAGAATCTTAACAGAGTATGGTGAAGATTTATTAGCTGATTTAATTAAGAGCGCTAGTAGGCGTGACCCTCTTGATGAAGAAAGCAAAGAGAGATATCAGGCGGATGTTCGACGTTTGCGAGAACGCATATTGCGAGAAGGAGATGTGGATCCTGAATCTGTGGATCGCTATGAGGCTGAGAAAGAAAGGTTGATTGATCTTAGAACGCAGAGGGATGATCTTGAGAAGGCAGCAATAACTTTAAAGAAGACTATTGTTAAGCTTAGCGATGCTGCCGAGAAGCGCTTCGTCTCAGTCTTCCAGGCAGTTGAGAAGAACTTCGCTCGCCTGATACCTCAGTTGTTTGGTGGTGGTAAGGGTAGTATTGCCCTGACAGATCCTTCTAAGCCTCTTGACTCAGGAGTTGAAATAATGATGCGTCCTCCTGGAAAGAAGCCGAAAAGCATAGATCTCTTGTCGGGAGGAGAGAAGGCATTAACAGCAGTTGCTTTAATTTTTGCGATGTTCCTTGAGCGTCCAAGCCCGCTATGTGTGCTTGATGAAGTAGATGCGCCGCTTGATGATGCTAACTTGATTAGGTTCGTTTCCCTTGTGAAGGAAATGAGTGCGAAGACTCAGTTTATTATGATTACTCATAATAAACAAAGTATGGCCGTTGCTGATCGTTTAGTTGGTGTGACAATGGAGGAGCCGGGATCTTCGAAAGTTATTTCGGTGTCACTTCAAGAGGCATATAGCCAGGTGGCGTAAAGGAAAATAGAAAACCGTTGGAGAGAAGATATGGGGAACATATTTGATTCACTCTATGCAGTAATTCTAGGTGCCAGTGAAGGCATAGCTCAGTCAGATGAAATCACCTTGCTGACTATAGCCGTGGCGCTTCTAGCATTACTTGTTTCCCTTAGATCTATGAGACTTTCAGGTCGTGGCAAGGTTGAAGACGAAAGCAGCGAGCTTTTAAAGAGTGGGCTTCAGGGAAAGATTGCTCGTCTTGAAAGAAGTCTTAATGACCTTCGCACAGAAACTCTTCGAGAAATTGCGCTTCTTAAAGGAGCCAAAGAAGAAGGCCTTTCAGCGAAAAGTGAAGAAGATGAGACGGCAGACTTGGACTCTGATGAATCAGTTGAAGGAAGTACAGAATCAAAAGAAGAGAGCCTATCGCTAAGGCTTCAAAAAACCAGGAGTGGTTTTCTTGACAAGCTAAAAGGACTTTTTAGCAAGAAAGCTACTTTAAGCGAAGAGAGCATCGAAGAGCTTGAAGGCATACTTATTGGAAGCGACTTAGGGGTAAAAACAAGTACTAAACTTTTGGAGGATTTGAAGGCAAAAATTTCCGATAAAACAGAAATTAATGAAGGTGAATTTAAGAGTTTTTTAAAGGATGAACTTGTTGGGATATTAAAAAGCAATGTGGATGCGATTAACGAGATAAAAGCTTCCAGAATAGATGGGCGTCCACAGGTGGTTTTGCTGGTTGGGGTAAACGGGGTCGGTAAGACAACAAGTGCAGCGAAACTTGGAGCTTCTTTAAAATCTCAAGGCGCGCGGGTGCTTCTTGTTGCAGCAGATACTTTCAGAGCAGCCGCTGTTGAGCAGCTTGTTGAATGGGGCTCGCGTGTTGATATACCAGTGCTTTGTGGTAAACCGGATGCACGACCCCAGACAGTGGTCTTTGACGCAATGCAAAGAGCAGCAGATGAGGGCTTTGATGTAGTAATTGTTGATACTGCAGGCAGATTGCACACAAAGTCAAATCTCATGCAAGAACTTGAAGGTATAAGCAACATAATCAAGCGCTTTAATAATAATGGCCCAGACGAGACCATCCTCGTGCTTGATGGCGCAACGGGGCAAAACGCTCTGCAACAGGCGAAGGAGTTTCATGAAGCAGTTCCGCTAAGCGGCATCATCATCACCAAACTTGATGGAACTCCAAAGGGAGGGATAGTTGTCGCAATAAAAGATGAGTTGGGAATTCCAATTCGTTATATTGGAGTTGGTGAATCACAAAATGATCTGAGAGTATTTAATCCAGAAGAATTTGCAGAGGCAATTTTAAATGCAGACATCGGGGAAAAGCCTCAGAAGGTCTCCGCCCATGCCAATACTCGACGCAAAAAGCGCAGGAAGGAGAAGGATGATTTGACAGAGGAATGCGAGCTTAACAAGCCAGTGCCCTAGAAAGCCTTCTCTTGTTTAGAGGCATTCGATTTCATTTTGATCAGAGCCCTACGATGAATCTGGCGTGCTCGTTCTTTACTTATACCCAGAATAAGGCCGATCTCTTTAAATGTTCGAGGAACCTCATCATGTATTCCAAATCTCAAGTGAATTGTAATTTTTTCTTGTAATGTCAGTCCATCAAAAAGGTCTTCTGTAGAAGTCGTTTGTTTGAGTGCACGTGTTTCCGTCCCTTCATCATGGCATGGGAGTAGATCTTTTAATGTCAGGCCCTCTGGTCCAGGTAGAGGTACATCAAGAGAGAGAGGGGGGCTTGAAATAGAAATTAAATTTTCGATCTTTTCTATAGGTTCTCCAATATCCTCTGCGATTGATTTTGTTGTTGGGGTATCGCCATTTTGTTCATGTCTTTCAATGCTTCGAGCAATTTTTGCAGTAATTACCCCTACATGAAAGGGTAGTCTTATCGTTTGAGCATGTTCCATTACTGCCCTTGAAATGGATTGATATATCCAGTTAACTGCATAGGTGCTTAGTCTTGTTCCACGATCGGGGTCATATCTTTCAAGAGCTTTAGAGAAACCAATGACACCATATTGTACGAGATCCTCAAGCGGTATGCCACATCGAGAGAATTTCTTCGCTACTAACATGATAAGTCTGATGTTATGCTCAATTAATGCATGTCGGGCTTGTTCGTTTCCCTGCTTCATCAGATAGATAAGGCGGATCTCTTCAGTTTGGCTAAGGATCGGATGTCTTGCTAATCTTGCAAGATAATTATCATCCTCATTAAAGGCATAATTAGGCTTTCTTTTGTGATCTATGGGATTTGTGATTCTTGTACGACTTATAATTACATTCATGATATCTAATATTATGAGGTTTTACAATCCATAGTCAAATGGAGAGAAATGTTAGAAAGACACGCGGAAGAATTCAAAACTTTTTTCACAACCTTCCCTACACATTTTCGAATACATATAGTCTACCTAACTATTGGAGAAATATGGCATAGAAAGATAATGATGATCCCTGGGAAAACAAAATCCAGGGTCTATTTGATCCATTTATATTATTTGTTTTTCCGGAAGCCCATTTGGAAATCGATTGGTGAAAAAAGCCTAAGTCCCTGAATAAGGAACTTAAGCAAATTGCTTCTGAATTAATTATTGTTGTACCTTTTGTGTCCTCTGGGCCCTCTGTGGTTGACAGACATAAAGAATATTTTTTACTTTGATCAGGAGTCATTTTTAAACCACAGAACATACGGAGCACACAAGGCTTAAAGAGCCTAGTTTAAGGGTAGCAACTTCAAGGCTCGCTTTTTCGATAGGCGATAAGTGGAGAAATTTTTTTTGTCTAGGGTAAAAACATAATCCAGATTCTCGCGCTCTGCCAAATAAGTAATTGAGGCATCAGCAGGCAGAGCCCCGATGTCATTATAGCGTTTTAAGAAGTTATGGATCCATGCGGGTGCTTTATCATCCAAATCAAGTATCAATAAAAGTCCCCCGTTGATTGCCGAAAAAATTCCGTCAATAGCCTTCTTGTTTTTCCGAAGTAGCCAAGATGCTTCGGTAAGAACAGGCCAGGAAGTGATCATAGGAGGAACAATGTCCTTCATAACGTTAAGACACAGCTCATGATATTGGTCACGACTTGAAAGCAGGGCCACAATAGGACCTGTGTCGATTAAGACGCGAGTTTTCATTTTCCAAAACCTTCAAGATATTTATTGTTACTGCTTAAGTCTTTAGGAAGTCCTGCTACCCCGTTCGTAAGGCCAAGCCTTGCAGCAAGATCAAAGCACGATTCATGGCTTCGATAACGAGCCAAATACTCTCGAATAGCCTGCCTTATGACTTCAGATTCATTTTCCTTCAAGCTGTTAGCAACTTCTTCTAGGAGATCGAGAAGCTCCTCTTCAATCCTTACTGCAATTTTTATTTTTGCCATTTTTTGAATCCTTCTCATTGCTATGACTTTTCAGCTCCAAAAGAACATAGCTCTCAAAATTCATTGAAAACCCTGGTGATGTCAGACATTTTATAATAAATGTCCGACAATGGGAAAAGCAGAAAACTCTAGCCTGAGCTAAATGCTTATGAATCGAGAAAACTTCAAAAAAGTTGTCAATATTTGCAATGATACTCTCGAAGCTAGCAGACTTCTGTTGCACAGACATCAAGCAAGCTCCCTCCAACTATTGGCCCAAAGGTCGGAAGAAGGGCCAAATTCTCATACCCACCAGGAAGAGGATTAGGTTATACGCCTGAGAACATTACATAAATTCTTCGATTGTAGGCCGAAATCTTTAAGATTTACTGATACATGAAGGCTACTTCTGCGGATAACGTTCATAGAAGAGCGTGAATAATTGCGCCTGAAATCTAGGTTTTTAACGAAGTGACACTAAGATACGCGGTCATTCTCATACTCTGCCTTCCACTCGTGGTTGAAAGCCAAAGCGGGAAGAACTTTGCTGCCACAGAAATTGGAAGCATAGGAAGCCGCTTGCTGATGGATGCTGCGAACGAGGCTGTCAAAGCAAAAGCTAAAACTGGCACTGCAAAGATAGAAGAGTCTCCAGAAGAAGCAAGCCAAGGACAAGGCGTGAGAGATATGTTTGAGAAGATCGATCCCATATTCCCGCAAGACAGTGCTGCGACAACTTTTGCAAAAGAAACAAAACTTGGCGGCAATACTTCAATTGGAAATTTTGATGCAGAAGTGGGAGTAAAAAAGCCAACTCCAAAACCTACGATCTCAATGCGTAGAGACGCAGAGCGTAACAATGCTATTCCAGATCAGTTCAAGAATCCTTATCCAAAAGATAGACAAAGTATAATCTCCACCTTTGGCGATCCAAGCGAAGACGTGCCGATCAAAGCAATTGATAACGCGCCACCTCCCTTTAAAGCCATGATGGCAGCTCATCAAGCCGGAGACCAAGAACTGGCTCATGCCTACGCGCGGCAATATGTACGCTACATAAAGAACACTCAAGCCAGTGTGGAAAATATAAATAAGATGACTGACCTTGCGATGGAAATGGAAGGAATGAGGCAGCCATCTGGAAGAGAAGACTCTGATTATGATGAAGAATCAAGACGCTTGATCGAAAAAGATCTAAAGCGCATCAGAGGTGAAGCAGAAGATGGGCTTTATGTCGCAAACATGCAGCCTGAGATAAGAGAGCTGCTAAATGAGGCAGAAGAAGCAGAAGAAGAAGGACGCCCTCGTCCAACAGCCACAAGCAAGAAGAGAGAAGAGCTTTTCCCGTCTGGATACGACCCCGGCTTTGATGAAAAGAAGGCACGCCAGCTTGCGAGACGCTCAATTGCAGGCCGGGTTCCAGTGGATCCAAAAGGACAAGCCCAAGTCTATATTTTTATGAGACCAGATGATGCGAAGAATGCAGCATTAGCGCAGGAGGTTGAAACATTGAATCAGCGCGTGAAGGGAAGGGATGTGAAAATTCTCGGGGTAGTACCCGTCGAACATATGTCCCCCTATGACATACAACAGCTTCAAGCCTCTCAGAATTTAAGCTTCCCAATCCGGGCAAGTTTAAGCTTAGGTCCAAAACTTGGAGTTATGAAGTATCCATCAATAATTGTGGCCGCTCCAAACATCGCGCGCTATGTGCTCGAAGAAGGATTTAGACCCTATTATTACATTGATGAGTTAGTAAAGGCCGTGCAAGGAGTAAAGATGGGAAGTGGAGGTAGAAATGAATAGGAAGTATTCCTTCATTAAATATGCGCTGGCTTTAAGTGTGGCAGCGTCTATTTGCAGTGGGCCGGTATATGCTGGAACTGAAGCTGATGGGGTATGGGACATGGCGCCAACTAAACCAAAACAGGCAAAAGTTCCCCAGGTACGAGATTCAGCAGCGAAGCAATCTGATAATTTCAATATTTCATCGTCTGAGCCAGCTCCATGTACTGGCCTTGAAGAGGAGGATGAAGATTGTACCCGAACATTGCCTCTTGGACTTCAAAAGAAGCAAAGCTTTGCTGTTTTTAGCAGGTCTCCTATGGAGAAGATAAATGAGACTTTGTACTCAAAGGCTACAGGGGATCATGTGATAAAGTCATCTTCAAGCCAGTTGATTTCTGCCTTTCTGACGCAAAACTATGTGAATCCGGCAATGGCAGCCGCAAGCCAAGGTGCTTATGGACTTAGCCTCGAAATGGGTCAAGCTAGAGATACAGCGGACATGGCCTTCATTGAACAATTAAAGCAAACGCAGCATGGCACGCTCCTTTTCAATTCATATCAAGGATGTATAAACACATGGCTCAGAGCTAATAAGGGGGGCACGTACTCAGAAGCTCAGGAAAAATGCATGGGTGCAAATGTTGCGAGTGCGCCGCA
The DNA here is from genome assembly GCA_012797725.1 of SAR324 cluster bacterium. The sequence continues at coordinate 9,367 of JAAZON010000564.1, forward strand.
AAAAGGCTTTGAAGAAAGGCCTAATGGGAGTTTTCAAGGTGAGGGTGGTGCCACTACAGGCTTCTCATTTTTCGATTACCCTGGCCTTCGTGATGTAAAGAGAAGTCAGTCAAACCTCTTTAGTGATGCGGATGAAATCAATGGTGAAGGCATTCGTCTAACAAGTCTCCTGTTCAATCCGGAAATTCAAGCAGCACTCGGGATAAACAACAGTGGAAAATTGAACAATCGTGAAGTGAGTGTAGGCGTCCAAGCCCTTCGGGATAGCTTTAGAATTTTAATTGGTGACTATAAATGGAAAATAGAAGATCGAAAATCAGGTGAATTCAGCTTTCAAAAGATAGCTCCTTCTGATCCAGTGGCCGCACAATCTGGATTATGGGGTTTGAGGGAAGCTCTTTTCAAGCAAGCCTATCACACAATATTTGCAATCGAATACGGACATTGTTTGGTTGCCGATGGACGAACTGAATGGGTTCTAAATGAACCTTTTCCAGAGTCGGACTTCTGGCTTGCAGCTTTGAAGTCATCAGAGCAATGGGTGAGTGGTGATTCAAACTGGTATTTTTATGAGAAAGAAAAGCCTCTTCGGCTCAATCGAAAAACCCTGGTGCAGCATTTTGCAAGCCTTTCAGTGGGACCATTTATATTTGATCGCAATCGAGAAGGGGATTTGTGGACTACGATGAAAGATAAATTTTATCGTAAGGTCGATGACGAAGCACCAACCTGTGATATTTTTAAGAGTTGGGAGAAGGGTAACACCGCATTTGAAAAAGTACTACAAAAGCATTATACCGCTCGAAATCTTAATTCAGCCATTTCCGAACTTGCAACGGCAATTGCTGAAGCGCAGATGTATGCATTTTTCGGTGAATGTCTAGAAACCATATCGGCGGTATCCAACACTGTTCTTGATGAAGGCATGAAAAATGTAGCATCCGGGCTAATACTATCATTCGTGAATTATCAGGACATAAGTGCTCAGTATAATAATGCGCTGAATCGAGTGGGTTCATGGTTTGGTGTCATTGCTTCTGAAGCCCAGTCAATTAGAGATCAAGGTTTAGAGATGGCGAATAGTGTAAGAGACAACAGTAGAGTGGAAAAGAGAAACAAGTGAAGGCGTACTCAGAATGCATTGGAGTTTGATTTAAGATGTTAATGAACGAAATAGTGCAATATGCGTTAAACGCTGCAAGTTATGATACCTGTGAAGGGTGTGCAGGATCTGCTTTCCATGCCATTACTGCGGCCATGGCCACTCAGGGCTATTATATGATGTCCCAAATTGTCAGTGTCCTTGCCTACCACGGTTCCCAATCCTTTGCCGTTCTTGTTTATGTTTGTGCTGCGATCGGTGGGCTTGTAAGCATGGCCCTTGGAATGCCACCCAAGTTGTATCTTTGGTTCTTTATGGGGCCGGCGGTATTCCATTTCCTCTTGGGCACAGAGGTGCAAGTAGAGGGCGTCGCATGGCAGATTGGAGATATGCCTCAGAGTCAAAGTGAGGTGTGGTTGCTCGCTGAGCCGGGAGTGCGAGACATTACGGTGAGTAATGGGAATGGAGGCTTGATGGATCTCCTTTCGGGCCCAATCACCCTAGGTAGTATTTTCAACTGGTTCTCAGGCTATCAGTTCCAGGGCGAAGGGGTTACCGTTCCCTGGTTTTTCGCATATATGGACTCTCTTATAAGCGATACAACTCAGCAATTGGTAAGTTGGTTTGGTTTTCACTCAGGAACCAATCAAAATGTGGTCAATGGCTCAAACTCTTCCGGTGATTATTGGTATCTTTTATCAAGCTTGAAGTGGGAAATAATGGAGAATATAACATCAGCCACTTTGAGCAACCCAGATTTGCGCGATGCCTTTGTGACATTTCTAGCAAGTGAATGCGGCGATGAACTTAAGAAAAACATAGACAGTGGTCGCTATGCAAGTGTGATGAATGTAGGCGGCTCTAGAGAAAGCGCGCCTGATACTATCTTTAAAGAGGCTAGTGGTGTTGGGGGGGTTTTAAAAAGCTTAAATGGACAGAGCACGGTTATTTCTGACAGTCTTCGACGCTTCGTGAAAGCTGGCGAACAACAGACTCAAGGCTTTTCGGAGGGGAGTTTTTTGCAGTTCATGGGAGAAGGCGCCACTTCTACTAATACAGGAGGCGGAGGTACGGAAGCAAAGAGTCTTGTGGATCAAGTTGATGGAGAGAATGGAGTCATCTCGTGTATGAACTATTTGTCTCTCATCGTGAACGGTTTCAGATGGGAAGCGGGTCACATTTATTACCAGCTTCTTCGCTCACTACCAAAGAAACCTGAGAGTCTTTTCAATTTGGGCGGCACTCACTTTACAGGAGCTGAACTTGGGGCAACGTTATTTGACGGTTGGCAATTTGCCCGTGGCATGAGGACGGGATTACTAGGAGTCCAAGGTGTTGATGAAATTAGTCCAGCAGAGAAAAGCGGAGATAAATTTTATCCAAATCTGATGATGAATTTGATACTTGTTCATCTTTTCAGGAATGAAATGATTGCAGCTCCACGACTTTCTAATCCCCCGGGCGGGCTCTCAGCTAATAAGCAGAGAAATTATGTTGAAATGAACTTAAAAACTGTAGGGCAAAAGAGCAAAGCGGGTGAATTTTACGTGTGGGCAAAGATGCTTCCATATTTACAGGGAGTATTGCTCTATTGCTTTGCAATTGCATATCCCTTTGTATGTATCCTAATCCTCATTCCTGGGTGGCATAAGATTTTATTTACTTGGCTATCATTCTGGCTTTGGGTCAAGCTTTGGGATCTTGGCTTTGCCGTCGTTGTACTTCTCGAAAGAAGCGTTTGGGCAAGTTTTGGTGCTGGAAATGAAGCTGGTTTAAAGTGGATTCCTGTCGTGAAGATGGCAGATATTAGTCAGATCACCATCAACGGAGGAGACGTAAATAGACTTCCTTCGGTTCCTACTCTTACATCTATTTTGAATTATAGTGGGGCGGGAAACGGTGGAAACACTCAAGCTGTTGCAGATAATGCTGCTAGCGCAATAATTAGTCTTTTTGATAAAGTGATGTGTGCAGCAAGTCTCGATCTCGATCTAAACAACGCTTACTACATTTACATTATGGTCGGCCTCTACCTGGCTATCCCCGCGGTGGTTGGTCAATGTGTTCTTGGCGCCAAGGCAGGAGTCGCCGGCCTTGCAATGGGAATAATTGATCCCGTGAAAGAAGCCGGCAAGGCCGCGGCGAGTGGGTGGCAGGGAGAGAGGAATGCGCAAATTCGAGGTGGTCAGGAGGCAATGAGACAAGCTGCTTATGCTGCTGCACTTAGAAAAGGTGGCTTAGCTGCAGGAATTATTAATGCACAGAATGAACAGGCTATGCTTGGCATGGATTCGGCCTTTGCCCAGGCCAAAGGGCAGGGTTATGGCCATGCGGCACAGATGAGAGGCAAGCATCTTGATCAACAACAAAATGCAATGCAAGGCTGGTTGCAGCAACACAAGGGAATGGCAGCGATAGCAGCGCAGGAAGTTGGTGCAAACAAAGCAAAAACTCAAATGTGGGGAG
>JAAZON010000565.1 GCA_012797725.1 SAR324 cluster bacterium
GAATATTAGTTCCATGAACAGAAAAACGGCTAGTGCTGGCATTAATATCCGGTGGCAAAACTGAGATATTATTTTTGCGGCATTCGTTTAAGTTTTTTAGAGTTTTATCGCTGTCGTCCATTTCATGCGTCATCAATGCTGCCATGAATTCAACAGGATAATGAGCCTTTAAATAAGCTGTCTGCAGGGAGACCATCGCATATGCAGCAGAATGGCTTCTATTAAATCCATAACGGGCAAATGTTTCCATCTGGTCAAAAATTTCATTTGCCAGTTTTTTGTCAATCTTCTTCGCAACTGCACCCTTAATAAAACGTTCACGCTGCTTCTTCATCTCTTCGGGGATTTTCTTTCCCATTGCCTTTCTGAGAATATCAGCCTCGCCAAGTGAGTATCCTGCAAGTGCCCGAGCAAGCTGCATTATTTGTTCCTGATAAAGAATTATTCCATAGGTGTCTTCCAATATGTCCTTTTCCAAAGGATGTAAGTAACTCACTGCCTCGCGACCATGTTTCCTATTGATGTAATGCTCCACCATTCCTGCATCAAGTGGCCCTGGTCTATATAGAGCTAAAATAGCAACAAGATCACCAAAGCAGTTTGGCCTCAACCTACGTGTCATGTCTGTAATGCCACTTGACTCCAGCTGGAAAACACCAGTGGTATTTCCTGAGCAAAGGAGCTCGTAAGTCTTTGCATCATCTTGGGGGATGCGTTCCAGATCTATCTTTACACCCTGACTTTCTTCAATAAGCCTTAATGCCTCATGTATAACCGTCAAGGTTTTAAGACCCAGAAAATCGAACTTCACCAATCCGATTTTTTCCACAAAACTCATTGAAAACTGAGTTACATCATTGCTGTCTTTATCCACCATGAGAGGAAGTAATTCCACAAGCGGCCGGTCTCCTATTACCACGCCCGCTGCATGAGTCGAGGAATGTCGAGTCAAGCCCTCAAGTTTCATTGCAAGCTCAATAAGCTCTTTCCCTTCATTCTTTGCATAATCAGCAAGCCGCTTTTCCATTTTCAGGGCTTCTGATAGCGGATAATCAAAGCCCTGCCTAGGTGCGGGTACTAACTGGGCTATTCTATCCGCTTCCGCGTAACTTATGCCAAGCACTCGTGCCACATCTTTGATTGCAGCCTTCGCCTTCAAGGTCCCAAATGTTGCAATTTGCGCGACATTATCGCTTCCATACTTCTCAGTTACATACTTCAGCACCTTATCGCGTCCATTAATGCAGAAATCTACATCGATATCAGGAAGGGAAATACGTTCTGGGTTTAAAAAGCGTTCAAACAGAAGCTTATTAGCAATAGGATCGATCTCAGTAATTCGAAGTGCATATGCCACCAATGATCCAGCTGCACTACCTCTTCCAGGACCTACAGGTACTCCGTTCTCTTTGGCCCAAACAATAAAGTCAGCTACAATCAGAAAATAGCCAGCAAATCCCATCTTTCCAATGAGTTTTATTTCCTGCTCTAGACGATCTCGATATTCCTTCTCTTCGGTGGCACCCCATTTCGGCGAATGAAACTTTATAGTTTCTATACGACGCATCAGACCCGCTCGTGCTTTCTCAGCCATGATATCAATCAAGGAACGCGAATCATCTTCAGCTCGAAAAACTGGCATGTAGTGAGTAGAAGTATCAAAGCTAACATTACATTTCTCAGCAATGCTAAGACTATTCTCTATGGCTTCAACAGCATAGTGTGCCCCCCCGAAGCCAGACAGCATTTCTTCTGCAGTCTTTAAATGGAGCTTCAAGCCTTTGTATTGCATCCTGTCAGGATCTGTTATTTGTTTACCCGTTGAAATGCACATTAGGACTTCTTGAGCGTAATGATCGTCTATATTGGAATAATGGCAATCATTTGTGGCCACCAAAGGAATACCCAAGTCTTTAGCCAGCATAGCAGCCATCTCATTCAGCTTAAGCTGGTCCTTAATGTCATGTGGCTGGATCTCCAGATAATAACGGTTTTTAAAAAGCCTGGCGTAATATTCGGCCAGTTTTCTAGCCTTTTTCTCATCTTCCTGTTCTGCAAAACTGGAAAGTTCCGAAGCCATACAACCGCTCAAAATAATGATTCCTTCCGAGTATTTTTCAAGTAGCTCGTGATCTACGCGAGGTTTGAAATAGAAGCCTTCTTTGTAAGCCTGAGTCGA
>JAAZON010000566.1 GCA_012797725.1 SAR324 cluster bacterium
CATCACTACGCTTGACTGTTCGTTTTTGCTGCCGGTATCCTTCTTCATGGTGGTGTCTCCTTTCGTTTTTGTTGATTGCAAGTTCAACATTGAAAAGGTTACACCGCCTAACTCAATTTACACACCTTTTGAGGATACCTCATTGCTGCTTTCATAAAAGCCTTAGAGCTTAATCCCCAAAATGCTGAAACTCACTATCAGATTGGGCAATGTTATAGTCTCCAAAGAAATCGACAACAGGCGCTGAAGCATTTTGAACAGGCGATTGCCCTTGACAACAGCAAGGCTCGTTACTGGTTTTCTCTTGGTCTGATATTTGCGGAATCAGGTGAAACAAAAAATGCAATCAACTCATTTGCCAAAGCAGTAGCTCTTGAGCCAAATGATGCAAACGGACACTATTGGCTGGCCTTACAGCTTGAAGCCGATAATAATATGCAGGGCGCTATAGACGAGTTCTCCAAGTCGGTTTCTATTGATCCTAACCATCCTTATTCCAACCATAAACTTGCACTAAATTCTCTCTTTAAAGGCAATTTCGAGGAAGCATTTCAGAGGATTCAGATCGCAGAAAGAGAATATAACAAACTCGGCAACAGAGCTAAGCTAGCTGAATGCCATTTATTTATGGGCTCCGTGCTATTGCAGATGGGAAAAGATATTCATGCCATCCAGAAACTGGAATCCGCTCTTGATTTATATGAGAAAGAACATGACTTAAGAGGGCAGACTAACGCTTTGAGCCAAATGGGCAGTGTTTATTACCAAGTAGGTAATTACGATAAGGCCCTCACATATCTGCAAAAGGCTTATGATATTTTTGAGAGCAATAAAGATTTTGATGGGATGGTTCATGTACTGGGCGTTCAGGCACTAACATCTTATGCAAAGGCAATGCACTCCGATGAAACCTATACCGCAACTATTTCAATTGCCCAAAAAGCTCTCAAGATTGGGAGAGAACAACATCTCAACCTGTTTGATAATTTATTGATGTCAATATCTGCCCTTGGCGCTGCCTATTGGCAGAATGATGATAAAACCCAATTAAAAGAACTCATCAGCGAAGCTGAGCAGCTAAAGGATAAATTTCAGATGCCCATGTCGCGCTTCACATTTGACATTATGATTGGCAAGGGATATGAACGGCTTGATCAACTTGACCTTGCTGAATTGCATCTTGGTCGAGCTATGAAAGCACTTTCAGAAGGCAATGTTAAGACTCTTAGCGCATTCATAAATGCCTCATGTGCCAGATTAAAGGAAAAACAGGGAGAGTTAGAAGAGGCGCATAGACTATATGATCTCGCAATCAAAGAACATGAACGCTTTCGAGGCGATACCCAAACACTGAGCTTTAAAATGGCAGCCGGGGAACGGATGCTTTCCACCTACAACGAGGCAATAGAGTTTCTTATTGACACGAAAGACTATGCTGGGGCATTTAATCTTGCCGAGCGAAGTAAGGCTCGTTCATTTCTTGACCTGATAGGAACCAAGCTTGAGTCCTCTGAATCAGCAGCTAATAGACTGATTGAAGAAGAGAGAAAATTGCAGTTTGCCATGTCAAAACTTGAGGAACAATTAGCTCAAGCATCATCTGCACAATCTGGTCAGGAATCTCCGAAGGTCAAAAAGATCAAAACAGAACTTGATAATAATCGAGCGCTCTATACTCAATTGATTGAAAGAATCAAGAAAGAACGTCCTGAACTCTCTTCACTCCTGACAGTTAATCCTTCAAATATCAGCGAAATACAGTCGCTACTCGATGATGACACAACGATTCTTGAGTACTACATTACGGAAAAAAGAACTTTTCTCTGGGTTGTCAGTAAAAAGATCTTGTCTCTCATTGAAATACCTATCAAACAAAAAGTGCTGAAGCAGAAGGTGAATTCTTTTCGTGATTCTATATCTTCATTAAGTAATGATTATAAGCATCAGGCGATTGATTTGTATGATCTTCTGATCAGACCGGCTCTTAGTCATATAACAAATAAACGTCTTGCGATCGTGCCTCATTCGGTTCTTCACTATCTCCCATTTCAGGCCTTGATCGATTCGAATAAGACTAATTCACAAGATGATCTTTTCTTGATTCAGCAATATGATGTTTTTTATTTGCCAAGTGCAAGCCTTGTAAAGTTTACAATCAGTAAGAGAAAGCAAAAAACAGATAGCGTTCTTGCTTTTGGTAATCCTGACACTGAGGGGAAGAGTATTGATCTTATATATGCGGCAAAAGAGGTCGAAAGCATAAAAAAAATCTATCCTGATGCTCTTGTCTTTTTTGGTGCTGAAGCTTCAAAGAAAAAATTGAAACAGTTTGCGAATCAATTCAGCATTGTTCATTTCGCAAGCCATGCTGAACTTAACTCCCAATCTCCAATGCTTTCCAGCTTGAAGTTGAGCAGTGAAAAAGACGGAGAAGGCGATCTCCAGTTGCATGAGGTTTTTCACTTGAATCTGAGTCAGACGAGTCTGGTCGTACTGAGCGCGTGCGAGACAGGCCTAGGAAAGTTGACAACAGGAGATGAAGTGAATAGTCTTTCCCGAGGTTTTATCTATGCCGGATCACCTTCAGTTATTGCCAGTTTATGGAAAGTAAGCGATGAATCCACCGCAACTCTTATGTCTCACTTTTACAGTAATCTTCAGTCTTCAGATAAAGCAAAATCATTGAGAATTGCTCAAATCGAATTGATTTCGGGGGAAACGGGTAAGGGCATTGTTCGTGATGCCAATGAAGTATTGAGTCGGGGGCACAAAATAAAAAAAACTCAGTCTTTTACCGTAAATGGTACGCATCCTTTTTTCTGGGCGCCATTTGTATTAATCGGAGACTGGCAGTAAGGATTGATTTTCATTAAGAGCGCTGGCTTCTCGACAATCCGTCATAAAGCGAGACTCTGTAAAACATGCCTGAATCCTATCAGGAACTGACTGAAGTGCAAAGATGACGGGGAGAATATGTGAGGAGGCTTGACAGCATTGGCATTGCATAGTACATACAATGCGTTATCGTTCGCTAATGTTGATAGTTCAGGAAAGTTATTGAACTTTTAGTCTAGTCGTGTCTTTATGGGACAAGAAGCGTGCGCTTCGACCTTTACAAAAGAAATTAAGGGAGATGACCATGATGCAGAGCCAACTCTTCACGTATTTTCTGAAAACCAGCCTCCTGCTTGCGTTGCTTATTTCCCCTTTAGTGATTGGGTGCAGTAAGGAGGTCAGGGTAAACAGCAATCCACTCGGCGCTGATATTTATAGCCAAGGAAGGCCTTTAGGTAAAACCCCGTTATTGACCAGTAAAGATGAAATTATGCCAAACTGGAATTTTGATGGAATTATTCCAACACGAGCTGTTGTCACAGCAAAAAAAGCAGGGTATGAGGATGCACAAAAGGCTGTAACAGAATTTGACCTTCCTGATGAAATAATGTTTGACTTGGTTCCCGTGAGCCTAGCTGACCATTTCGAGAACTATCTTGAGCAAAATCCATCTTTAGTAGAACAGACGATTGTTCATGCGCAGCAACCGGTTATTCAAACAAGCCATAATCTCGATGCCGACAGTGCAAATCTTTTCAATAATGGATATCTGCTGGTTGCTTATTCTGGATTTTCGGCTGAGGGCGTTGTCAATGAGTCTATCAGACAGCAAGCCATGAAGGTAGGGGCAGCTGTTGGAGGTATCCTCAAAAGGTGTGTAAATTGAGTTAGGCGGTGTAACCTTTTCAATGTTGAACTTGCAATCAACAAAAACGAAAGGAGACACCACCATGAAGAAGGATACCGGCAGCAAAAACGAACAGTCAAGCGTAGTGATG
>JAAZON010000567.1 GCA_012797725.1 SAR324 cluster bacterium
AAGGAAGTGGTCTTCTTTGCCTCTCATTGAGGTATTCTCTCTTCTACTCTTTTTTTCTTATTAAAATTTGTTTGCTAAGGTGTAATTGCTTCAAAAATTCGAGAAATCATCGAAGGCCCATGTTTCTTGCTTCTCCAAGGCTACGTAGGACAGGTACGCAGGACCGAATGATCTGCCGGCCAAGCAGGGCTTCGACAAGGCTCAGCCAAACCGAAGCTTGTCCCTCCATTTCTCAACCTTCCCGAACTTAATGAGCAGATACGCTAAGATTTTATAACTAATCAGAGAAACTCGACAAATGATGTTAAGGCGGCTGCCCTTCGAGCGCGCAGCTTCCTTTGGCAGGCTCAGAAGGAGAGACGCACAAGGGGGGGGCGCACTTTTACTGCTCGTGATGACATTCAGGTCAATTCTGAAACAATATGAATGCTTGCTTTAGCTCTGGTATTAGGAGGTTTTATTTAAGAATTCAAGGGGTTGGTATAAGAAACTGATATGTGTTAGCCTATGTCGTTCGCCTAAAGAGAAATTTGAGAAACACAGGGTTTGGAAATCATGGGTGCAGTACTTCAAGTTAATCCTGATTCAACACAAGGGATTTCAGTCGTAATTCCAGTCTATAATGAAGAAGAAAATGTTCTTCATTGCTATGAGGAGCTGTCTGGGATTTTAAGAAAAATGAAGCTTCCCTATGAGCTCATTTTTGTCGATGACGGCTCAAGAGACTCTTCCATGAGAATCCTAAAGCATGCGGCCAATGAGGATCCAAACGTTAAAATAATAGAATTCATGAGAAACTTCGGTCAGACACAAGCCATGGCCGCAGGTTTTGAGCACTCTCAATATGATATTGTTATACCAATAGATGGCGATTTGCAGAACGATCCAGCTGAGATCCCAATGATGGTTTCTAAGCTTCAAGAGGGATTCGATGTTGTTGCTGGTTGGAGAAAGAACCGCCAAGACAAATTTTGGAGTAGGAAACTTCCAAGCAAGATTGCAAACTGGATTATTTCAAGAGTGACCAAGGTTCAACTTCATGATTACGGTTGTTCGTTGAAAGTTCTTAGAGGCGATATCGCGCGTGGACTCAGGCTCTATGGCGAAATGCATCGTTTTATTCCAGCACTGGCATATGAAATGGGGGCACGTGTAACCGAAGTTCCTGTCAATCATAGGCCTAGGAAATTTGGTAAGACAAAATATGGGATATCTCGAACCTTTCGTGTAATCCTTGATCTGATGACCGTCAAGTTCCTTTTGGGTTATGCAAAACGCCCTATTCATCTTTTTGGTGGTTTGGGAATGCTTTCTGGGATTTTGGGCACTTTATTGCTTGCATGGACGACATATGAACGTTTCTTTCGTCATATACCGATGGGAAACAGGCCGTTATTGATTCTCGGTGTGATGCTGGTTCTGATTGGGTTGCAGTTTGTGGTATTCGGGCTCCTTGCCGAACTTCTTGCTCGTACTTATTACGAATCGCAAGACAAACGACCTTATTTCATTCGAAACATTAGTGTTAGCGGGAAAAAGCAGGCTGGAGATGAAGCTAAGTGGAAGAAAGAGGCAACGCATTAAGGCAAAGCGAAAGAGCCGAGTTCCGTAGGTTGAATGTACTGCTTGACGCAAGAAAAATAAAAGGCGGAGGGATTGGTACCTACACGGTAAATCTAATTCGTGGTTTGGCCTCCAATGATGGTGTAAGGCTGAGCATACTTGCCAATCCTGAAAATCTCTATGGGGTTAATCTTCCCCCTAATGTAAAAGTGATTGCTGAAAAAGCCAAATGTTATTCTTTGGAAGAATACTTTCTGATGTCATCAAGACTGCCATTTCAAGATTATGATGTTTTTCACGTGCCACATTATACTTTGCCGTTTGGTATCCCCATACCAACTATAGTGACAATACACGACCTTATTCATATCTATAAGCCAGAGCGATTTTTCTATCCTTTTTTTGCTAAGCCATTAATAAGATCTGCTCTCAAGCGTGCCACACGAGTCATCACTGTGAGTAATGCCAGTTTCCAAGAGATTAAACATTTTGCTAAACAAAATCCGCAAATACTAGAAAAGATGAGGATTGTACCCAACTCCATTGATTTGGACATATTAAGGCCCGATGTTGAAAATGGGCCCAGTGCAGTGTCTACGCGGAAAGGGGATTATTTCTTGGCAGTGTTTTCGAATTCTAAGCCACATAAAGGTATTAAGGATCTGATTACGGCCTATCAAGAACTTCGTTTCGATCCAGAAGGTCGAGGAGAAAGGCTCTTAAACAAGAGACTTGTCCTAGTTGGTCCTGGCACAGAAAATATTAAAGGGCATGATTTTGGTTCAGAAGCAGGTTCATCTTCAGAGCTCATTGTGCTTGGGGAGGTGAGTCGAGAAGCGTTGAGACGCTTGTACCTGAATGCGGCTGCGGTCATTATTCCATCAATAGCAGAAGGCTTTTGCCTCCAGGCTTTGGAAGCTCATTCTCTTGGG
>JAAZON010000568.1 GCA_012797725.1 SAR324 cluster bacterium
GCATTTGAGAGCTCGAAAGGTACCAGTACTGGAACTCAAGGAGACTCCCAAGTCGTGGAAAATTCAACCCTGAAAACTTGGGGTGCTGACGATGAATTGGAGAAAGCCTTTTCAGAGGACCCTCCCATGGGGTTACGAAGGCCTGTTGTGAGTCCAGCCTTTGGGAAGAAACGCCAAGATCAAGAGCCGAAAGCAGCTTCGTCTAGCCTTGTGGGAGCTGGTAGGAAGCAGGATTCATTGAGTATGACTTCTACAAGAGTGTTAGGTCAGCCTTCAATTAAGAGGGAAGTTTATCGGCCAAGGCAGCAAAGATATGATGAGCCAGAAGGTCCATCTTTGTATAGAGTTTTGATCTATATCTTTTCTGCATTGTGTTTCTTTCTTGCTATAGTCGTAGGGTTTTTAATATTTCAGTGACGATCTCTCCTTATTGTATTACGTCAGCTAGTCACTTAGGACACGATTTTGTCAGACAAAAGGCTTGGACTGTCTGTAAAGATTCCTGTTTCATTGAGAGAGATAGGCAGAGGCGAGAAATCAGCTTGGGATAGGAATTTTAACGGATTTTCTATTTTTCAAGTGCTATAAGGCAACAAAATGGCGCCTACGGCTTGGTGAAAGTTTCCCTGAGCTTTACTCCCTTCTGGTTTTCATAAAAATAGAGAGAAGGCGAAAGGCTTTGCTCAGAGCCCTCATATCTATCTTAAGGCCTCGAAAAAGTTGAAAGAATAGCACTTGCTGGCGTTCCATGGTATAGATGACTGTCCTTTGATATTTCTGAATCGTTTTTGGTTAAATAAATTGGGAGGAGTAGTGTGCGTTGCCTTGTAAGTGGAGTGGCTGGTTTTATAGGATCCAGTATTGCCGAACGACTTTTGAAAGAAGGCCATAGTGTTGTCGGGCTGGATTGTTTTTTGCCCTATTATGCTAAGGATATAAAAGAAAGAAACCTTAAGAGTTTGGAAGGATTTTCATCCTTTAGTTTTGTCGAGAGTAATCTTCTGGAATGTGACTTGAATGTCCTTTGTGAGGGCATGGAGTGGATTTTTCATGAGGCCGCTCAGGCTGGCGTGCGTGCAAGTTGGGGAGCGGAATTTGTAACTTACACTTCTAATAATATTCTTGCAACACAACGCCTCCTTGAAGCGGTTAGAGGCTCTAGTTCTCTCAAAAAGATTATTTATGCATCTAGTTCATCTGTTTATGGCAATGCGGAAAGCTATCCAACCAAAGAAACGACATTGCCTAGGCCTATAAGTCCATATGGGGTATCCAAACTCGCTGCTGAACATCTGATGCGCCTTTATGCTAGTGAGTTTGGAGTGCCAACAGCTTCTTTACGTTACTTCACGGTTTTTGGCCCTCGTCAACGCCCCGATATGGCTTTCAACCGATTCATTAGTGCAGCCCTTAAAGGTAATGAGATTGTAGTGTATGGAGATGGGGAGCAGATGAGAGATTTTACATTTATTGATGATGTGGTTGACGCAAATCTCTTGGCTGCGGAGCGAGGACAACCAGGTTCTGTAATGAATATTGGGGGAGGAACCAATGCGACTGTTTTAGAGGTATTGGATATTATCTCTTCTTTGATTGGGCCTCTGAAGATAAAGAAAATTGAGCGTCAAGCAGGAGATGCAAAAAGGACAAGTGCAGATACGAGACTAGCGCGTCAGGAAATAGGATTTACTCCTAAAGTTGGTCTTGAGGAA
>JAAZON010000569.1 GCA_012797725.1 SAR324 cluster bacterium
AAGGTCGAGAGTTACTATAGTTAAAGCATATAGGTTGAGAATCATACATCCCAGCAAAAAAAGGCAAAAAAGAGGATTTACGAAAAGTGCGTTAGTGAAATTGCCATTTATAATTTCCCTAAATGCCCTACTTGCACCACAACTTAAACAAGGAATACCGGTCAAAGCATGAAACGGACACTGTGGAAGAGGAAGTCCTAAAAATAACCAAATGAGCGCGGTAAATCCGATACAAATTGACACTAATATAAATATTTCTTCGAGATCAAATTTTCTCTCCATCAGGAAATCAACTCTCATTATATGACTCTAGACTCTTAACCCCTTTTGGAAAAATTGCCGCATTGGCTCAGAATGAACTCCAAAAAACAAAAGACTAGAAAAGACCAAAGCCATGCACACACAACAGAGTAGAATTGGAAGCAATACCGCTATACTTGCCCGAAAGCCTGAAATTTCATGAACTTTTGAATAACCAATTATTCTAAGAACAAAGTTCCAAAAGAAACTAATAATACTCCCACAGACCGGAACCACACTTACGATTCCGGTAGCTCCTCCAGCGTAGGCAAAAACTCTAAAAGTGGCCTCATACGGCTTCTTTGCAGCTCCCACCAAAAATAACATCGCATGATCAATCGCTGCACCAATAAAAATTCCAGCAGTCACAGAAAACAGCAGCCACAGAATTGCAAAAACGACCCAAACACCTCCCAAATCTGTCGTTATGCGTGCCATTTCTGGTGTTGGAACACCAGAGATAGTACCAAACAGATACTGATAACAAAAATTGAGTAGCGCACCACTTAAAGTCCCAAATACTCCATATATGAAGGGTTTTACGTATCCTTTATCAATATGCATTCTCGTAAAGCTTATACTTGGACTCAATAGAATATCCCGCGTAGTTTCAATGAACATTGATAGTTGATCTGCTCGTCCACTTTCCCAGGGAGGCCAATCTTTTTGAGATTCTATTTCACTATCCATCTTGAGTTATCTTAAAAGAGAGGAACTAAAGAATCAAAAACGGGCAACTACTTCTTTCAGGAAGCCAATTAAATGCCTGTAGCTGGCAGACAGAATACCTCCTCGGTCTGCATTAGAAGAAGGTGTGTAATTAAAGAAATTATGTAATCTTTCTATTATTTGGTCTTTTTTTTTTACTGCTGTTACAGTTTTTGTCTCGGTCGTATTTGGTGTTGTAGCTTTTCTAGTCCTTTTAACGGCTTTAGCCGGCTTTAACTCTGAAACGACCACTTCTATCGGGCGCCATTCTCCTGAGTCCTCATAGCGCCCATAATCACCACTTACGAATTTGCCTGATTCAAATCCCTCAGTCAGCTCTTCAGGCCTAAAAAAGCCCAAGCTCTTAAAGGCTCTGCTAATTTCTATACTTAGTTCCTTCTTAGACATCACAAGAATTCCTCAATAATTTTACTGCTATGAAAAACCTTAATATATTTAGCCCTTCTTGGAACATACTAACAAAAGTATCAACTCTAACTATGAGAGTCACTGTGCTAAGAGTATCCATATGGTATGAATACAGAGCTATCTATTTCAAGCAAAAATAAATCTGAATCCATTGGAATTTTATGAGACGATGTTTCGAACTCACTTCTTAGATTTATATTCCAATGTCAAACTGCGTTAGTCTATAATAAAAGAACGGGGCGCTTAAAAAAATAGCTCCAAATGTGAAATAAAAACTCCTGGGTGCCTTCACAAAATTCACT
>JAAZON010000570.1 GCA_012797725.1 SAR324 cluster bacterium
AGCTTTGCTTCTGTAAATCTCAGCAGAGATTAACTGCTATCAGTGCTAATTCGTGATTTGTTTGACGAGCAGAAGCTCGTCCTTCCTTATTAAATTGTTCAATTAAGGGCTTTACTCCTGCTTTTTTGAGCAATTCCAGCTTACTGGAGGAGCTCTTCGGCTTCCCCCTCCTTCGCCCTGGCTAGGGCCAGGTGCTTCCTCCTTCGCCCTGGCTAGGGCCAGGTGCTACGGAGGACAAGACGGAGGACAAGACGGAGGACAAGACGGAGGACAAGTTGTCTGGGCCGAGAGGTTTTCAGGAAGTATGTAAGTTGAAGATTTTATTAAATTAATGAATCTTTTCTTCGATAATGCTGGCTTCTTCGCCTTCTTCTTCTAATTCTCGAACGAGAGCGCATGTAAGCTCTCTTACTTCCGACGCTAGAACTGTTATCAAAGTGGCAGTCTGAGATATACCATTGTCGGTGTGGACGGTCTCTCTGGCTATCCATTCAGCTGAATTTTCTAAATGGTCGATGCGATTGGAGATGTTAATCAACCTACTTATTGTATCCATGCCAAAACCCTTCACATTGTCAAATAAGTTATCTCCTAATTTGATGATTGTTGGTCTAACTATGCTTCCAAAAAAAAGGGTAGTTCCCCTAATTATCCGACAATGTGAAAGAATATTAAGTGGCAGCCCATTTCAGTATCTGTAAGAACCCTCACTGGCTTTTCTGGCTAAACGGCTGCCCCTTTTTTATTTCTCATCTTTTTGATGAGGTAGAAGTTCTGAATGAATCTTCAGGAGAGGAGTCGTGTAGACAGCCGACAAGGATAAGAGGCCTGTCTGCTTAAGATCCTCTATTCTTTTCTTATCAAACTGGGAGTTACCCCCACTAAAAGCTGCAAGTGTGCCTTCAAGTGACTCTAAGAGCTCACCCACTTTACGAAAGTCAACATGAAGCAGGAGGCATGGTTGATTTTTCTCGATGTAAGTCTGAGTTGAAGATCCAAGCTTTTTAAGCAGTCCGCCGGATTTTGAATCAATGCTTTGAAGGGCATTTTTCAATGCAGTTTCTGAAGAGGAAAGCAGTACTGACTTGTCAGCAGTTGCCAAGAATATGCCTATTCCCATTGGAGAATTAATAAAACGGGCTTCTCGATCGTTAATTTTCTTTGTACTCCACTGCCCTAATTGTAAGCCAGTTAATTCTAGCAAGCCGCTTAAAGTGCGTTCAATTGAAATTAACAAGCTCTGTGGCTCCTCTGTCTCTGCTGCGACAACTATATCAGGGAAGGGGCTTCCGCTTCTGCTTAGTTCAAGGGCTATTGCAACATCCTTTAAATTATTTTTCTCTTCAGAGCTGAGTGTTTCGCCAGTATTCAAACCGCTTTCAGATGAGATATCCAAAGACTTAGAGAAAGCTTTCCCATTTAGGCCTAGGTAAAGAAAGACACTAGATGGAAACCTGGAAATAAATGGGTGAGTAGATTGCATAGAAAGAGGATTTAGCCACTTCTCTGCCTCTGGGACATTAGGACGGGCTAGTAGACTTAAATCTGTCGATAAATGGTTTTGAAAGGTGCTGGCAAAAACTGCACCATCAAAGGGGATATTGCGAAGATCCTCCAACGTATCCTTAAGCTCTGGAGCCTTTGATAGCGTCTCCATTAAACGCTTTAGGTCAAGGAAACCTGCAGCGTAGGAATCATTTAGATTAGGGACGCCCTTGATGGCTTCCTGAAAAATCGGATTTTGCTTGAATTCTGGAGGTTCTGATACTTTTGAATTTTTAAGAAATTCGACAGCAATTTCTTTATTGGTGCTGACAACCATGAAATCTTTTGTTGACGCCGCATAGGCATATTGAAAAAGACCTAAATTATCTTTTTCTTGAAGGTTAAGCTTAAAGCCCTTAATCTCATCAAAAAATTCTTCTTGAGCTTCTGTTCCTAACTTTCTGAAAGCTTCTATAAGCAATGGAAGTGAATTTTGTAAATCCTTTTTGGAAGCAGCAGAAGCAAAAACGCCTATTTCCAGTTTATCACCAATAGGAACACCAAAGGTGACAATCTCCTCAAATACATCTTCTGCTTGATCTGAGCTCAATAGGACGCCAGACTTCTTCAATAAATTTATTATATCTACACTTGTATCTTCTATCCCCTCTTGACCCAGACCCGTCTTTAAGGCGTCTTCAAAAGCACGGGAGAAGTTCATACTGGACGAGAAAAATGGACTCTGTCGAAGTAATTTGTATGAATTGAGAGACGTGTTAGTTGTAACAAAAAATAGGGTGTTAGGAGGAAGTCGTTTAAGCAGTGCTCCTCCCAGCGCTCCATCGCCTGGGCTCTTTTCTTCGCCTTTCCACCAGGAACAGGAAGCACAAAGCAGCAGGAAGGCAGCCAAAATAGAAACGAAGAAGACTTTAGGTGGAAGAATCCTATTTAATTTCATAGATCACTTTCCGAGTTTTGTGAAAGGCGTTTAAATAGCTATAAATGCGAATATACAAACAAACCATTCAAGTTTTAACTTGAAAAATGCATTTTGTCAGCAGCGAAAGGCTTCACTTTGCAGATATTTCTATATAGTTTTAGCTATTGGCAATAGATGAGTCTCTTTTGAAGGAGCTTATTGTTTTATATGAAACGCCGCCTTGGGCCAGAAAATGACGCAGATACTAATGAATCCGCATTAGATTTGGGGCTTTCTTATCTTATTAAAGATGACAAGGCTAAAACAGCTGACAGTACTGGCATTGATAAGGGGGAGGACTCTGTTGGAACTAGCGAAGATAAATTCTCTTTGCTGGCCGAAAAGGAAGATTGGGAGGCCCTTTCTGAGATAAGTGCAAAGAAGATACAAGGAGCTTCATCCCTTGATGATGCCGAAGCGAAGTTGTGGTGGATTAAAAGTCAGCTACACCTGAAGAGAGTTCCAGTGAGTATACTTGCTGCGCCCCTTGATTCGATTAGCAGGGAGCTGGAAGGGGAGCATCTCAATGTTACTGATTTGGCACAAAGAGCTAGGATTCGTGAGCTTGTGAAGGATCTTCTCCAGGTATTCTCGGAGCAACTATTGAAATGTGGAGATGAAATAACTTCTAAGGCTTTTGGTGAAAGACTGGAAAAAATCTTTGGAGTCCAAGTTGCTTCTCTAAGCAGTGATAAGGAAGTGCAGCAAGCAATAGAGCCTGATATTTCTGGGGATTCGTTCAATGGGAGGATTGAAAGACGAAAAAGGCCTGTACAGAGTGAGACGGAGCGCCTAAGAGCCGATTTGGGCATAGAAGCTTCATTCCCAGAGTCTGTTATGGAATCTGATCCATGGCATAGTGATAAAATCAAGAAGGAAGATAGATCGTTCTGGAGAACTTACTTTCTGTTCGGTCTTATTATTGTGGTTGGGTTGGGATTAATATTTTGGTTTAATTTTCAAGGAATTGAGAAGAAAAGGCTAGCGGCAGCAGCCTTAATTGCCCATCCAGAATTTAAGGCTTCTAGTCGGGATATGCTACTTCTTGGTCCAAAATCAGAACAGA
>JAAZON010000571.1 GCA_012797725.1 SAR324 cluster bacterium
AACCGGGAAGGAGCGCCTGTTTTCAATCGAACTGTTAGCGCAAATTTAGGAATGAGTTATTCAATAGCAAATGTGCTTTTGGAGGCAGGACCGAAGGCAATTGGAAAATGGCTGCCATTTGAACTCTCGGAGTCTGAACTTAAAGACAGACTCCGAAATAAAATGATCCGTCCTACGACTATTCCCCAAACATTGGAAGATTTATGGCTTGAGCAAGCTGTTTGTAGAGAGGCATTGAGACTTTCTTTGGCTCATCATCGTCTTTTGGCAGTTGGGTTAAGTGGGACACAGCAAAAACGAGGCATTGCCGATCTTTTTGTTCAAGCAAGGAATCGCTACGAGTTGGTAGATCTGCAAAAGCTGGATTTAGTTATAGGCTCGGGGGGCGTTTTAAGTCATGCGCCAAATCGTATGAGCGCAGCTCTTATGATGCTTGATGGTTTTGCTCTTGAAGGTGTGACACAGCTTGCCGTCGATTCAATATTCATGATGCCTCATCTTGGGGTGCTTGCCTCAGTAAATGAAAAGGCAAGTACGGAGATTTTTCTTAAAGACTGTTTAATAAATCTAGGGCATGCAGTTGTTGCCTCATTTTCAGGGAGTTTAAGGCAACGAGAGCTTGGAAAAGTTTTTTGCGATGGTAAGTTGATCGGAAGTATTGAACGGGGGCGGCTTAAACATGTTGAGATGGAGACAGGAATTACTGTTTCGCTTCATGTTGAACCAAGTGGCGCTTCTATTAACGTTGGAGCAGGTGCCGGGAAGCCTTATTCTGGTCAAGTGAAGGTAGGGCATTGTGGATTATTTCTTGACGGAAGAAATCGTCCAATAGAATTTCCTAAGTCCGACACGGAGAGAATCTTAATTATTAAAGATCTTTATAAACATCTTGGATTAATGGAAATCTAAATGGGAAGCTCAAGAGCGATAATACCTGGTCTTGCGTTGGAAGAGTGTTATACTCTCCGAAAAGTTCGGGAACTTCCAATGGCGGGTGAACTTCATGTAGAACTTGGAGACTATGTTTCTCAAAGTGATATTGTTGCTTCTACATCGCTTCCGGGAGATTTGGTGATCTTAAAGATTTCTGAACAGATGGGTTTGGAACCCTTTGAGGTCATAAAAGGACTCAAAGTCAGAGAAGGAGATACTGTTAAAAAAGATGCACTTTTATGTGAACATAAAGGCTTGTTTGGCTTATTCAAATCAAACTTTGTAGCCCCGTTTTGTGGATGTATTGAGTTGATTAGCAAGGAGACAGGTCATATTGGTTTAAGGCTCCCGTCTAGTATCTTGCACTTAGATGCTTATGTCAGCGGCAAAGTAGTAGAAGTACAGGAAGCAAAGTCAGTAACAATAGAAGCAAAGGGAGCTTTTATTCAGGGGATCTTTGGCATTGGTGGCGAGAGACAAGGCACTCTCGCAGTGTTGGATATAGCAGCAGACAAGATTGTATCTGAGCAGGATATACCAGAGGACGTGAAGGGGAAGATCCTTGTAGGTGGTATGCGTCCAAGCATTGAAGCTTTAAGAAAGGCTCAGTCAGGAGGTGCTAAGGCTTTTGTCACGGCTTCAATTGATGGAGATGTTCTCAAAGATTATTTGGGCTATGAGCTCGGCATTGCAGTTACTGGAAATGAAGAAGTGCCCATGAGCATCATTGTTATGGAGGGTTTCGGTAATCTAGCTTTTTCCGATAGAGCCTTGTCACTTTTTCGAAAATTTAATGGTGCAAAAGTGTCTTCTAATGGAGCAACTCAAGTGCGAGCAGGGGCTATTCGTCCAGAACTTATAATGTTTCGAGAAGGTGATATTGGTGTTGATGAACTAAGTATTAAAGAAGCAAAGCGATTGGAAAAGGGAGCTTCTGTAAGATTAATAAGAGTTCCATATTTTGGGGAAAAAGGAGTAATAGAAGAGCTACCTGTGGAACTTCATAGGCTTGAAAGCGGAACAATGGCTCGTGTCGCTAAAGTAAAGCTTTCAAATGGTGCTTGTGTTGTTGTGCCAAGGACTAACATGGAACTTGAATGAAGGTGTTGCACGAAGTCAGAAATGCGGCTAATTTTTTGTTTTTCAAGGCTCTCCAACAATCCTTGCTGACCATTAACCAGAAATTCATGTAGCTAAAAAGATCTGAAATCGCGCGTAAGATTTCAAAGAAATAGGAACCCTGTAAGAGCAAATATCTTTCACCAATTATCTCAGGCATGAATCATTTTTCAGAAAAAATTGAATTTATTTTGCCGAGCCCAACATGGGTCCATCTGAATTAAGAATTGACAAGCAACATTCTCAGGGATTGTAGTAGAAACCTGGTACTAGAATTGAAACAAAGTGGGGGAAGAAGGTCCTTATGTGGAACTTGCAATGAGAGATAACCATAGGCAATCTGCCAAAATTCCCGTCGAATTACAAGTGCGGACGTAGCTAAGGAATATTTCATTGTGACAGGAATTCTTGGTAGGCAGTACAGTCTTATCGATGAGAAATAACTCTGACTCTTGTCTCACTCAAGCGAGATTGTATCACTTCTTTTAACTGAGCAGATGGAGCATTGCCAGCGATTCTTTGTTCCTCCAGGTCTCTAATAATTCTTCGTTCCATTCTTTCACGAACTCGTTCTGTTACTCCTCGATGATATTCATCAGGATTAAAGTGTGTTGGAAAGGGGGCCGACGTAAAGAGCCTCTCTACAAGATTAAAATAAGTGTCGAGAGATTGACCGGATACCTCTTTTAGAGGGAGACATAGTTCCTTCAATCTTTTCATACTCCTTGCAGTCGAAAATCCACAGGACTTCAAGAAGGCAATTAAATTAATTTGATCTATTAAGTCTATAATTACCAATGATAATCCAACTTGTTGCCTGACTTCAGCTCGCTCTTGTTTTATATCAAAGGAAAAATCTACAACCTCCTTTAATTGCTCAGAAGAATAAGGTTCCAGTAAAAAGGCATCTACGCCGAACGCATGCTGGAGGCGGATAGCAGATTCAGATTGCTCGTTTGTATTCAAAATCATGATATAAGTGCTATCTTCGCCGGACTTGGTGTTCTTACACCTGTTTACAAAAGAGGTAATCTCAGGGCCAGGGAAGCGTTGAGATATGAAAACAATATCGAAAAATGAGCCCAGCGCTATTTGTCTTGATGATTCTTCGAGTGAAGTATTGGACTCAGGCTCAGAAAAAGCCTCAAAATCCAACAATGCATTTCTTACTCGATTTCTTGATTCCGCATCAGGATCAATTACCAGTGACTTTAGCTTTTGCATAATGTCCGTTCAGGCGCTAGCCCTCTATTCAGTCCAGTTCTCATCTTCTGATCCCTCTG
>JAAZON010000572.1 GCA_012797725.1 SAR324 cluster bacterium
AACTCTTAGGGATATAGGATCTGAACATAATACAACTATAATTTTCCCAATTCCGATTGATATCTTTGAGGCCTTAAAAAGGAAAGGGACAAAAAAAGAAGGAGCTTAAGAAGCGATTTCTACCAATGCCCTTGTTGAGGTAAGATAAACGGTGGCTAAATTCCAAGCTTATTTTTATGAATTGCCAGCCGAGCGAATTGCGCAGCGCCCCGTTTATCCTCCTCACAATGCTAAGATGCTCATAGCGGAAAGAAAGAACAGGACTTTGAGTTCTAGTAGTTTCCTCTCTTTGCCTGAATACCTCAATGAAGGGGATCTCCTGATATTTAACGATACAAAGGTAATTCCCGCCCGTTTTTTTGGCAGATTTGATTCTTCTGATGCTGAAGTTGAAGTGCTGTTGATTGAAGAGAGCAGAGAAGGAACCTGGCGTTGTCTTGGGAGACCACTTAAGCGCTTTCGTCCCGGACGTGCAATAGATTTTGGCGATGGGTTGCAAGCCAAAGTCTTGTCCCGGATAGGAGACAAGGAAGTTGAACTTTTGTTTTTTACAGCGAGCGAAGGAAAACCTCTGATTACATTAATGCAAGAAAAGGGAATAATGCCCATTCCTCCCTATATTCGAAATGGCAGGGGAGATGATGCGGATAAAAGGGATTATCAGACTATTTTTGCAGAAAAAGAAGGTTCTATTGCCGCGCCAACTGCAAGTCTTCATTTTAGCCATGAGGTCATGCAAAAGATTAAAGAAGTTGGATGTAAATCTGAGTTCTTAACTCTTCATGTTAGTACGGCAAGTTTTCTGCCTCTTGGAATCAAAGACGGAGCTTCGTTTGTCCCGCCAGACGAAGAACATTTCTCTGTTCCAGAATCCGTTATTGATCGCATAAAGGAAACAAAAGCGAGGGCTGGAAGAGTCATAGGAGTTGGGACAACTGTTGTTCGTGCCCTAGAATCTGCCGCAAGAGGAGTTTTGTCAGGAAGCACAAAACTATTTATTCAACCTGGTTATAAATTTCGAATGATTGATGCGCTTATTACGAATTTTCATCAACCTGGAACAACCCATCTTCTTCTTGTGGAGGCCTTGCTTGGGCGAGAATTTCTGGATGAGGCATATCGCTATGCATTAGGGAATTCTTATCGGTTCTTGAGTTATGGAGATGGAATGTTAATTACATGAGTGGGATTTATGGGGGATGAAGGGCGTTGAATTGCTTACAGCCTAAGCGTACCCAGTACCAGATTCCAAAGTTGACTTTGAAACTTTGCTGTAGCTTGAGAAAACAGCTTTCGGCTTACAGCATTGCAGCTTGCTACCATTGGACTCCGATATTTTCGGTCTTGTAAAAACGAGACCCTCCCGTAAATTCAATTAACATAAGTCCTCTTTTAGCCAGGGTTTATAAATGACATAGTGGTTTAGAAATAACTCTTTCCAACTAAGTTTCTTTGCTTCAAAATGCACTTTGAGCTTATTTTCAACCTGGAGAGAGGGCATGGGAGATACATTTAAATTTCAACATCCATATCAATTTGACCCTAAATACAAAAAGCGAGTTGCGTATTTTTGTATGGAATATGCTATACACCAGACGCTTAAAATATATGCTGGGGGGTTAGGATTTCTGGCCGGTTCTCACATGCGAAGTGCCTATGATCTTAAGCAGAACACAGTAGGAATCGGGATTCTCTGGAAATATGGTTATTACGACCAAGTGCGAAAAGAAGACTCCTCAATGGCTGTGCTGTTTGAGGAAAAATCGTATAGCTTCATTGAAGATACTGGAATTGAATTTGAAATTTTGATACACCAGCATCCTGTTCGCATTCGAGCTTATTATTTGCCACCACAGGTATTTGGGACTGTCCCAATATTTCTTTTGTCGTCTGATCTTCCAAGCAATGATTATTTGTCCCGGACACCCACTTTCAAGCTTTATGATGCGGACGCGGCTGCAAAAATTGCAGCCAACATGATCCTTGGAATTGGGGGAGCAAAGTTCTTGGATATTATTGGTTGGACTCCTGAGATTTATCACCTGAATGAAGCCCATGGACTACCATGCGCATTTTATCTGTACAATAAGTTTGGAAATTTGGACGAAGTAAGAAAGCGCATGGTCTTTACAACACACACGCCCGAAGAAGCAGGGAATGAAAAACATGACATTCACCTTCTTGATAAGATGAGTTACTTTGGTGGACTCTCAATTGACAAAGTCAAAGAAATTGCAGGTATGAATGACGATACTTTTAATCATACTCTTGTGGCGCTTCGAATGTCGAAGAAGGCAAATGCAGTTTCGCAAATGCATGGAGAAGTTACTCGTAAAATGTGGGCTGGTTTTGACGGAATTCCTCCTATTGCTTCAATTACTAATGCACAGAGCCAGCGTTTCTGGGCAGACTGGGATCTTTATGAGGCATTGGAGCAGGGAGATGATAACCGAATGATTAGGAGAAAACGCCACGTGAAGGGGCGTTTGATAGATCATGCCGCTAACCAAACCGGTAAGATATTTGATCGAAATATTCTCACTATTGTGTGGGCAAGACGTTATGCTTCCTATAAGCGGCCAGACCTTCTTATACAGGATAGTGAGCGGTTTCATCGTTTAATTACTAGAAAAGACAAACCGGTGCAAATCGTATGGGCTGGGAAACCATACCCTGCAGATTATGGGTCCATTTCTGTCTTTAATAATCTTGTTTACAAGAGCAAAGAATATAAGAATATGATGGTTCTTGTTGGGTATGAACTCTATTTATCAAAGCTACTTAAACAGGGCGCCGATGTTTGGTTAAATACTCCGAGAGTAACTCGTGAAGCATCGGGAACAAGTGGTATGTCTGCGGCAATGAATGGAGCCGTGAATCTTTCAACAAATGATGGTTGGATACCAGAATTTGCCAAACATGGAGTTAATAGCTTCATTATACCTGAAGCGGATCCCAATTCGCCATTTGAACAACAAGATAGGGAAGATCTGAATAATTTATATGACATTCTAGAAAACCAGATTATTCCTTTGTATTATGATGAGCCAAAGAAATGGCTTCAAATTGTAAAACAAAGCATGATAGACATTGCTCCATATTTCGATTCAAAACGAATGGCAACGTCTTACTATGAGCAAATGTATGTGGGGTAGATCTAAGAACTCGAAACGAGGGAACTTTATATGAGAGAGT
>JAAZON010000573.1 GCA_012797725.1 SAR324 cluster bacterium
AGCGGTCGAGAATCTAAGTACCGAGCTTTGAGCTGCTTGCTCAAGGACCAAACGAGCTGGGTCTTTTTCAAGTTTGGGCGACATCTAGAAATAACCCTCCCGTTTTTTCAACTCCATCGATCCATCTGTATCATGATCAATAATCCGAGTTGAGCGCTCCGATGTCCGAACCATCATCATTTCCTGAATTATCTTTGATATAGTATCCGCCTCAGAACGTATTGCTCCCGTACAATGGGTACATCCAAGAGTTCTGAAGCGACACATCACTGTTTCAGCCTTCTCCCCGGCAAAAAGACCACTTAAGCTTTCTAATGGTATTAATTGCGCTCCTCGTACGACCATCTGACGATTGGCTGCATAATACAGAGGCACAATTGGGATCTCTTCACGCTCGATATACTGCCACACTTCAAGCTCAGTCCAATTCGAAAGCGGGAAAACACGAATAGACTCCCCTTTGTGGATTTTGCTGTTGAACAAATTCCAGAGCTCTGGCCTTTGATTTTTTGGATCCCATTGCCCAAATTCATCTCTAAAAGAAAAAACTCTTTCCTTTGCTCTTGATCTTTCTTCGTCCCGCCGGGCTCCCCCAATTGCTGCGTCAAAACCTCCTTTCTTTAGAGCCTGCAAAAGAGCTTCTGTCTTTAGCAACGCACAGCATCTTTGAGTCCCAAGATCGAAGGGATTTGCTCCTTGCTCCTTTGCCTCTTCATTCGTATAAACCAGAAGTTCCGCCCCTATCTCTTTTGTAATTTTATCCCTGAACTCATACATTTCCTTAAATTTAAAGCCTGTATCAACATGAAGAAGTGGAAATGGTATTTTTCCGGGGTAAAAAGCTTTCTGCGCCAAACGTATTAAAACTGAGGAATCCTTGCCCACAGAATAAAGCAAAACAGGTTTTTCAAACTGGGCCGCCACTTCACGAAAGATATAAATGCTTTCCGCTTCGCGCTCATCCAAATGGCTTAAAATATGCTTCTTTGATGACATTTCTCTCTAAAAATCCTTTCCCTAACCCTATTAAGAATCTATGAAATTGTAAATTATTTGCGCCTCTATTACCAAAGTTGTTAATTTTGCCCTTTGAATTTATAGTTTTAAGGGTCAAGACTTGTATTTCATATAAAGAGTTCGCTTAAATTATGTCTTCAAAGAAGATTCCACGTAGAGAGTTCTTGAAAAGAAGCGCAAGCGGTCTGGCTTTGGCCATGGCAGCAGGCAGCTTAAGCGGCTTTTCCTTTTTCCCACATATAAAAAATAAAAACATTGCTAGAAAAGTTTTAGCCCTTGGAATCGACGGGATGGATCCCCAAATTCTTAACAAGTTGGTCTCAAAAGGCAAAATGCCTACATTTGCAAAGCTCATACAAGAAGGTCGCTATCGGGAGTTGCAAACAACCCTACCACCCCAAAGCCCTGTGGCCTGGGCAAGCTTTATAACGGGAGCAAACCCCGGGAAGCATGGCATTTATGACTTTGTTGCAAGAGATCCCAAAACTTTTACTCCCTATCTATCAACTTCCAGAAGCTATCCGTCTGGCTTGAGTCTTAAACTCGGTGGCTGGCAACTTCCTCTGAAGTCAGGTCGAGTTGAGTTGCTGCGTAAAGGCCTCCCCTTTTGGTCTCCACTAGAAGAGCATGACATCCCCGTAGTGCTTTCCCAGCTACCGGCTAACTTTCCAGTGCAGCAAAGCGAAACGAAGGCTCTAAGTGGAATGGGAACTCCCGACCTATTGGGGACATATGGCACATCCACTGTTTTCACGGAAGAAGAAATAAAGAATGCAGATAGCTTTACCGGAACCCGCGTCATTCGGATAAAAGGCTCGGATCACACATTTAAGACCAGCCTTGGTGGCCCAGCGAACTCCTTCCGTAAAGATGGAAATCCAGTGGAAGCTCCATTAACGATCTACCGCGACCCTTCTGAGGATTCCGTAAACATTGTCTTAAGTGACCAGGAGGTGCTCCTGAGAAAGGGTGAGTGGTCAAAGTGGATACCTGTTAAATTTCAGTTAGTACCCCTTGCAGCAAGCATAAAAGGAATTGTCAGAATCTACTTGCAGTCAGTTCATCCAAAGTTGAGACTCTATGTTTCTCCAATCAACGTAGATCCGTTGGATTCAGATCTGCCTATTTCAAGTCCAAAAGACTATTCAGTAGAATTGGCAGAGCATCTAGGGCGTTTTTATACTCAAGGATTTCCAGAAGACACTAAGGCTCTCTCGAATGATATTTTCTCAGATCAAGAGTTCTTCAATCAGGCAAAGCTTGTGCTCGAAGAACGTCGCGCGGCTTATGAATACTCTCTTCAGAACTTTAAAGAAGGAGTTTTATTCTTCTATTTCTCAAGTGTCGATCAATGCTCTCACATGCTTTATCGAGCGATGTACCCAGAACACCCTCTTTTTCCAAAGGATGCCCCGGAGGAAGTTTATGGCGCCCTGCCCTATTTATATAAACAAATGGACGATCTCTTAAGGCAAACATTGGATGGCATGGACTCAGATACCACGCTTCTCGTGCTTTCCGATCATGGTTTTGCGCCATTTAGACGAGAAGTGAATTTAAGTACCTGGCTTGCTGAAAATGGCTATACCGCATTTACTGATCGCTCTAAAATGCACACGACTGATCTTTATGAATATGTGAATTGGGCAAAAACAAGCGCATATGTTCTTGGAATTAACAGCATTTACTTAAATCTTAAGGGGCGTGAAAAACAAGGTTCCGTCGAACATCAAAAAGCCGAACAGATTAAGAATGAAATCATCGAAAAACTTAGAGTGTTAAAAGACCCTGACACCGGCGAACAGGTAGCCCTAGCAGCTTACGATGGAAAGAAAGCATACTGGGGGCCTGAGGTTATAAATGCACCTGACATAGTGGTGGGCTATAATAGAGGGTATAGAATCTCAGATTCGGCAGTACTAGGGAAATTCCCGGAGGGTATCGTAGTGGATAGAAAAGATAAGTGGTCAGCAGATCACTGCATGGATCCAAGCTTAGTCCCAGGAGTCTTTCTTTCAAATAAGGACATTATTAGCGAGAAGCCTGGTCTTTGGGATCTAGCTCCCACAATACTCCATGAATTTGGGATTGAAACTCCAAAAGAAATGGATGGACATCCAGTATTAAAAGCGTAGATATCAACTAATAAAAGAGATAATTGTGATGATGAAATTCAAAGGCAAAACTAAGACCATAGTATTAATTTTAGTTATTATTCTTTTACTTGCATGGTCGTTTCCCAGCTACATTTCAAAGATCTGGAGTCGCTTGGGCTTTAAATCAAGCAGGCCAAATATTGTCCTGATAACTATCGACACACTGCGCGCGGATAAACTCGGGGTCTATGGGTTTCCTGCCAATATTTCTCCAGAAATTGATGAGCTTGCAAATAATGGCGTGGTTTTCAGCAGAGTAATAGCCCAATCAAGTTGGACGAGGCCGTCAATTGGATCTTTTCTGACTTCTCGATATCCGCGTCAGCTTGGACTCTATGAAGAGAAGTGGGATGTATTGCCTGAAGAATTCACGACACTCGCTGAAAGCTTGAAAAGTGCGGGCTATACTACAATTGGAGTTACAGCAAATCCCAACATAAATAAGTTCTTCCAATTTGACCAGGGGTTTGATGCCTACGTTGATAGCCAGGTCATTTTCCGGTGGATGAAAGATGAAGACGGCAAAGAGAAGGCCACAAAAAAACTTCATCTAAAACCTGCAAAGGAAGTATTTAGGCACGCCCTTGATGAGGTTTCAAAGCTGCCTAAAAATCCTTGTTATCTTCAAATAAACATCATGGATGTTCACGAAGGGCGGCGAGTACCTGCCAGTGAGGCGGACCCCGATTTGCAAAGCTATGATAGCCCAGGGTACTTACAAAAAGTGCGGGAAGCTTCTCGCGAAACGGGAGCCTTTATTAAAGAACTTAGGCAGCGTCCAGGTTGGGAAAACACTCTCTTCATTATTAACAGCGATCACGGGGAAGGGCTAAATGATCACGAAGGAATTCGAGGCTCAAAGGGTCATGGCTTTATTCTTTATAAATCGCAGGTTTGGGTTCCGATGATCTTCTATCATACTAACGACAAGACTCTTAGTGGCATGAAAATTGACCAGACTGTGCGACTTCTTGACTTAATGCCAACAGTCCTTGAGATAGCAGGTGCTAAAGCTCCCGAAGGGATGGAGGGCAGATCGTTCAAACCGTTATTAGAAGGACAATCGTTAGCTCAATTAACTGAACCAGTCTTTGCCGAATCAAGTCGTGGGAAATCTGACAAAATGGCGGCATACTCAGAAGATTTGATATATTTAGAGAATTATGACGGATGGAAAGATCTTCCACCCAAAGAATTGCAGAACTTCGAAGGGAATGAGAGAGGGATCTTCACCGATGTATCAAGTCAACATCCTGAGGAAAAAGCCAATTTAGAAAAAGCGTTGGCTGAGTTTAAAAACAAATATCCTGCATCAAATCCTTCTGTTCCAAAGCAAGTACCATCTGATGATGATGTACAGCGCCTTCGTTCGCTTGGGTATTTGAAATAGGGACTGTTTCCATCTCTGCTTTCTGCAATCTGTTTAACGGCTTTCGGCCTTCTGAGCCTGCTTTATTGCTTCCGAAAACAGTCTTTCTGAGTCCCAAAAACTGAAACTAAAGGGACCAGCATTTTTGGCACTGGCTCCTTATCTTTTCTTGCTCAAAGCTTGCAACTTCTAAC
>JAAZON010000574.1 GCA_012797725.1 SAR324 cluster bacterium
TGCCTCCGAGGGAAAGAAACAGCAACTCTACTCACTTCATTCCACACTCAATCTTATTACGCTTCAAAGAACCAAAAAAAACGAAACTTGAAGCAATTTTTAGGATAATCAAAGATGAACATCAGAAATTACTAGCTTCATAATATGAAGCAAATCATCATAAAGACCGATTAGACTCAAACTTTACCCGTCCCTCTTTTGGGCAACTTCAATAACGAGTCATCAACCCTGGCGCTTCGGTAACATCTAATCGTGAATAATTAGGCTTACAGATATTAGAGGCTAACTTTGTATCATTCACCGCGTTATGAACAGCTACTTTTCATTATTTTGCTTCAAATTCTTCAAATACTGCTCGATCACGATGCAACAGCTATCAAGATTCAGATTTTGTGTGTCAATTATAATCTCTGGATCTTTCGGAGCTTCGTATGGTGAACTTAATCCTGTGAATTCACTTATCTCGCCTCGGCGAGCTTTTCGATATAAACCATGAGGATCACGCGCTTCACAGACTTCAAGAGGGGTGCTTAAAAACACTTCAATAAAGCGGTCTTCCCCAATAATCTTCCTCGCATTTTGCCTATCTGCCTCAAATGGTGAAATAAAAGAACAAAGCACAGAAATTCCCGCATCGTTCATGAGTTTGGCAACTTCTGCAACTCGTCTAATGTTTTCTGACCGATCCGTTCTGGAATATCCAAGATCTTTGTTCAACCCAAAGCGGACATTATCCCCATCCAGGCGATAAATCATTCTTCCTGATTCAAAAAGTCTTTGTTCCAGGCGCTTCGCAATCGAAGACTTTCCTGAGCCTGACAGCCCAGTAAACCACAAAGTCACAGCAGGATGACCCAACTTTTCTTCGCGGGCTTGCTGGGAGACACTCCCCTCCTCTTTGTGAATATTAGTAGATGTCACTACTTCAGCTCTACCCGACTCTCGATGTCCAAGCGGCATTAGTTCATCCGGAAGCCTGTCTATGATCATTCCTGCTGCCACGGTAAGGAAGCTATCCGGATCAATTAGGATAAAATTACCAGTCCCTCTGTTTGCTTGATATGTATCTACAAAAAGCGGGCGGGTGAAATTAAGAGAAACTCGTCCAATCTCATTAAGAGACAAGGTGTCTACTGGCATGCGGCTTAAGGTATTAACATCGACTCTATAGCGAATCTGATCAATATAAACCTTGGCTTCTCGCGATGTATGCTGAACAATCAGGGGGTTTTGAGGATTCAAAGGTTTGTCAGACATCCATAAAAGCATGGCCTCACTTTGATTACGGATATGAGGGACATTGTTACTTTTGACTATCATATCGCCTCGGCTTACATCTATTTCATCCTGAAGAGTTAACACGATTGACAAAGGGGCAAAGGCTTCTTCAAGTGAAGCATTGGAATTTCCGAAAACATCAATAGACTTTACGAGTGTCTTTCTCATGCTTGGAAGAATCATCACCTCTTCTCCTGGCCTTATCATCCCAGAAGCAATTTGACCGCTGTAGCCACAATAACTCCGACCAATGCGGATCACATACTGAACGGGGAAACGAAAGTCCACGAGGTTGCTATCACTTCCAATAAATACATTCTCCAGGTACTCCATTACCGTTTCACCGCCATACCAGCTCATCTGCTGGCTCTTATCAACAATGTTATCACCTCGCAGCGCAGAGACTGGAACAAAGCGAAGTTCCTTGACACCAAGCTTTGCGGCAAATTCAGAAAACTCTTGTTTAATCTCCTCGTAACGCTCCCTGGAATAATCAACCAAATCCATCTTATTAACCGCAACAAGGAAGCGAGGAACTCCAAGAAGTGCAGCAATGAAAGCATGGCGCTTTGTTTGAGTTAAGAGTCCCTTTTCAGCGTCAATCAGCAGAATGCTCAAATGTGCCGTGGAAGCTCCGGTTGCCATGTTCCTTGTGTATTGTTCATGACCAGGAGTATCAGCAAGTATAAAGTGCCGCTTAGGCGTTGAAAAATATCTGTAGGCGACATCTATAGTAATACCTTGCTCACGCTCGGCACGCAGGCCATCTGTTAAAAAAGCAAGGGCCTCTGCAACTGGTTGCTTATTTTTTAACGAGGCCGCATGGATGGATTGTAGATGATCTTCATAAACCTGCTTTGAGTCATGGAGAAGTCTCCCGATTAGAGTAGATTTCCCATCGTCAACA
>JAAZON010000575.1 GCA_012797725.1 SAR324 cluster bacterium
AACCAACAAACCATAAATCCTTTTCATACTTAAAGCCAATCCAATCTGGGACATGCATTGCTTCCGGAATCAGCCGCTGTATTAAGACCGCAGATTTTACTTCGTAAGCACCCGCATCTAAAAAAGCCCTAGACACTGCACAAAGACTCCGGCCTGAATCGCAAATATCATCCACAAGCAAAATTGAACGACGCTCTGCTGCCACACCATCTAAATTCACCTTCAATGTCTTATCAATCTGATTTTTCTCAGGGTCGTAACCCCACGTCCTGACAGGAGCCACTTCAACAGAAGTTCCTATTTTTCGCACTAAATCAGAGAAGAAGAAAATGGCTCCGCGCAGCAGTGGCACCGTAAGGACATCTGTGCTTGTTCGACTTTGAACTTCTGATGCCCACTCCCCAATCTGTTGTCCAAGCTCTTCTGTGCGCTTAGCTATCTCATCTGCTTTAAAAATTGGAACAAAATTAGATGGCACTGCTGCTTTCATGACTTAAGTTCCTGTATAAAGTTGTTCCTTTGGCCCTTAGTGTGGCTAAGATCGCAAGTTTCTTTCCCAGACCTATAAATTCACCTATAATGTTAAGGATTGGCGAATACTAACAGATGAATAAAGGAAATTCAAAAATGCGGCATTCCTTGAAGACTTCATTAATTCCAGGCTTAATTCTTTCCCTCTTTCTGCTGTCTGCTTGCTCCGATCCCGAACAGCAACAAAAATTAGATGAAACGCTGCAAAGCATACAACGCACTATTTCTGAAGCTGGGAGCAAGATAAAGGAAATAGCTCCTGACAAACGAGAGGTTGGATCATTAGCTGAGGATGAAGTTAAAAAACTCTCAGCGATTGAGTACAATGTTGTTGAATTTGACGAGATGATGTCTCCGGCGGAGATGAAGAATGCCTTAACAAGGCTCGGAGCCGATAGATGGCAGTGCTCTAACATGGTAGCCGTTCGTGGAAAAATAAGGGTCTTCTGCACTCGCAGGCCAGAGAGTTATCTTAGGTATTTCCAACGCATTTTACCCCTCCCAAGCTTATGAATAAGAATATCTTATGGGGCTTGGCTCTAGCTCTGTTTTGTTGCACTTCCTGTGCTCCCGTGCGGCCCTCTATTCAAGCAGGAATAATTCCTGAGGCCAAGCGCGTTTCTTCAGCCGACGAGGATTATGGCCATAGAGTTGCCTATGAACTTTCGCGTCAGTTTCCCCTTGATAATGATTATCATACAAACGAGAGAGTTCGCAGGGTGGTTGATCGCCTAGCAGGAGTATCAAGAGGAGTTAATGATCGTTGGAAAGTTTTTGTATACGAAAGCCGTGATTTCAAAAATGCCGCTGCCACAAGAGGCAATTTTATTTTCGTCTGGACCGGACTCCTGAATTTCATAAGGAATGACGCTGAATTGGCAACAATTCTATCTCATGAGATGGCTCATGTACTGGCAGGACACACTCAGTCAGATCCTTCAGAGGAAGCAAGGGAAATAGTCAGTGGCATCGCAGGGCAACTTGGAAGGCGAGTATTCTCGTCGCAGGGAGGCAGTGTCGGAATGGCAGCCGGTGTTGCAGGTGCGGTCATTGAAAGCGGAATGAAAGCTTTAATATTAAACCCGGAACTTCAGAGAAAGGAACTTGAGGCAGATCAAATTGGACTCTTTTTGATGGCTGATGCTGGCTTTGATCCTGAGGATGCAATTTCATTCTGGAGGAGAGCTGCGCGCGATCCAGATCTGGCCGGAAGCCCAATTGACATACTCTCCTCTCATCCATCATCCAAAACAAGAGAGAAGCACTTGGAGGAGCTATTGCCACTTGCAAGAGAACGCTACCAAAGCGGTTCTATATCTAATTACCAAGAAACAAGGCAAAGATCTTGGGTGAAATCTCCAAGGCTTAATCCTGGGAGACATTATTCTCGCGAAGCCATTGCCCCTGTGTTTGAGAAAGCTTCTGTGTCAAGCCTAATAGTGGGAGAGCTTCCACCACATACTCAAGTTCTAATAGTGAATGCATGTGAGGATTGGTGTGAAATCGAAGAACCAATTCCTGGTTTTTTAAGAATGTCTGATTTGCAAGGAAATGGGTATTGAATGAAAATGAAAAAGATCCTGTCATTAATTATCGCTTTCCTTTGTGGCTGTGTTGGTATTCCGGATAATGTTGTGCCCGTTGAGGATTTTGAAGTCGCAAGATACTTAGGAAAGTGGTATGAAATTGCTCGCTTGGATCACTCCTTTGAGAGAGGTTTAAGTAAAGTGAGCGCGGATTACAGCCTAAATGAGGATGGAAGCATTAAAGTTTTAAATAAAGGCTTTGATGATGAAAGGGGCAAATGGAAAGAAGCCCACGGAAGAGCATTGTTTATTGAAGAGCCAAGCCGCGGCCGCTTGAAAGTATCTTTTTTCGGGCCCTTTTACGGCGCATATAATATAATTGAGCTTGACAAGGAGAATTACTCATACGCCCTAGTCTGTGGACCAGATCTCTCTTATCTATGGATACTTGCAAGGGACACTTCCCTTCAAAACGAGATTAAAGAAAGCCTTATTTCTAAAGCCAAGTCTTTAGGTTTTGAGACTGACAAGTTGATTTTTGTAAAACATTAATAAGTAACCGAACATATATACAAGAATAAGTTTAAAGGGGTGCTTCTTAGAAGCCCCCCTTTAGTTACTATTTGATTAGGTAAGGCTTTTGAATTAGCGGATCTCCTTCTCCTGGTTCTGTTCCCCCATCTCCCCCATCTCCACCATCTCCCCCATCACCACAATCTTCTTCACAACGAGTCGTTGTGGTGTTTGTGATGGTTGTAGATGTTGTAGTTGTTGTGACAATTCCTTCGCAGGTTACTTTACAAACCACGTTAAGGGTATTTATACATCGATCACACCAACAAGGCTTCTCTACACATTTGATCTTGCCTGGCAAACCTTCTGCCGTGGTACAATCAGTTCCGGTAGCAGGACAACCAAAGACTCTACCATCCCTTATTTCTATAGTTCTACCTTTTTTACAGACATTGCCCTCTTGTTCTTCGCATACCTTATAATGACAAAAATCTTGGCCTGGAAAGACGCACTTGTGTGTGCCTCCATCGGCTGTTGGACAGTCCCTCTCGTTTGTATAAGTGCAAGATTTTTGACTTGTGGGATGCCCTTGAGAATTATAGCATGTGTTATCTTCAGAACAGGTTATTATAGGCTCCCCCCCACATTTACCGCTTCTATAGCCCTGATTTCCAAGGCCCAAGTTTTCTCGACAATCTAATGTCGAAAAACAGGTAGTGTGCAAATAGTCGTCCGCGCCAAGCGAGAAGCCTCCACATGTTGCAGGATTTGGCCGTCCCCACTCATCTTTCCCACTTTCAACACAAGCCCCTCTCCAGCCAGGGAAATCAGGGCATTGGCATATTTCCATCATGCCTTTTTCCGTCGCTTCCCTACAACAAGGACCATAACCATGAGAGCCGTCAGTTACGCAAGTTCCAGGTACTGTTTTCCATGTGCCATTTGCACAGGGAGCTGGTTGATCTGGGATCTGCACATCGCCCTCCGTTTCGGCATTTTGAACCACCATATCGCAACATTCCATAATTATACTTCCGTCAGGATTCAATTGAATGGCTCTTATTGTGTTATCCGGCGGATTAATAAAATCTCCCCATTTTATGCAAGTCTTGTTGCAACCTGTCACACCAATTTCATGAGGATCATCGCAAAGACTAGGTTCCGGTAAGAGTAGGACAGCGCATAAAAGAAAAATTCTTAGGGGAAAAAAGCAAAAAGGCTCTAAACAAATCTTTTTACAAATCAGTCCCAGTTCCATATATATTTCCTTCACTTTATTTATTCTCTTCTCTCTTGCCCTGAGCGTTTCCACCCAGCGACACTTCATTTACCCTCAGATATCCGTCTTGCGCTAACATCAAACCGCATCTCCAAATCCGATAGAATTGAGACTGCCCATGCCGAATCGGAAATCAGTTTTGTGGCACCCTCACAGGAGAAACCTTTTCCCATCGTTCCTAAGAATCCGTTATCCCCTATACAAATAGGTCTCTTTTCATAATCAAAACGAGAAATGATAAATTTACTTATTAGTTCATGAAGATCTTCTGAAAGTTGAGGACGCAGTGGCAGGATGTTTTTTAATGTTTCAGCACATGCCAAAGCAGGCTGTATTACATTAAATTTGAACTCATCTGCCCTTTTGCTTTTGAAATCAGCCTCTTCAAAGTAATAGCTCAAATCATTTAAGATCTCTGGTTCTTTAGTTGCAAGGTAATACTTAGACTTCGCTAATTGAATAAAACAACTGAAATCCTGCTGATTCATGGGCAAGACTTCTTGAAGAGCCCCTACCCTTAATTCCTCTGATGGTCTTAGCTCATCTATTATCTTCTTTGCCGCAATTCTATAAGAATCTCGGTATTGTTGAACTTCGGCCTCCGTATATCTTTTTGGAAGCCATGATGTTTTTAGGAACTCATAAACCTCTGAGCTATTTGACAGCGCATAGAAGTCAACCAAAGCTCCAGCAATTAGGCTAGAAACCATTATACCTCTGGATACATAAGGAAGTGGTCCCTTGGTATTCACATTAGTACGAATGTCTTGAAGGTGATAGGTAATCAACTTGAGAATATCCAGGTTCTTGCTGGCTTTAAATGCATCTATCAGTTGACTAAAATTCACCTCAAGCCTAGTTGGCGTATATGGGCTTGGTGGTAGTCTTCTAAATAAACTAAAAAGTTTTGAAATATTTTCTAGATGTTCCGAATCTTTGGTCACCTCATATTGCTTGGCATTCCCAAGCATTTCCCAAGTAATTGCAGCTACAGGATTTATTGACTTTATGGCACTGCAATTATCATTACTCGCACACTTAGTGCCCTCAATTACAAGTTCTGGCCGATGTAGTACAACTAAGAATTTGAAAGCTTCCTTGGCAAGTTCTCGTCCACTGATAGTCTCAATTACTCGGTCTTCATCATGAGAGTAATTTTTCTCGATTGCTCTTAGAACCAAAATGAGAAAAACGAAAAATACTAGCCCAAAACTCAGAAGCCTTAAGCCCCGAAATTTCAGATATTTTCGCGAACGACCTCGAGCTTTAGACATTAGTAAAAGAACCTTAATAACCTAAGGTGCGACAAACCTCATTAGACAATTATATCAAATCGATATTCTTACACTTTTGCTTTAGAACGCTCACTTTTGCTTTATTTACGATGCTTCAACGTTAGTCTCAGCTACAGGAAAAAACTTCAGGAAATTCAGTTAGATAGGAGAAGGACGTAGATGTTCAATACCCACAGGGTATTATAACCGTTCACATGGGTTTGCTAACACCCTGACAACACCGTCATTGCGAGGGCACGCGATAGTGTGCCCGTGGCAATCCTTAAGTCCAGATTACCACACGCCGCGTTGCGGGCTCGTAATAACATGAACGCTTACACGGGTTATTGAACATTTACGTCTTTCTCCTAAAGTTTCAAAAGAGTAGGCCGACATTATAACTGTGCGGTAACGCATTTTGTATGGAGGTCACTCCCTAAAGGCACAAAGAACCCAGCCTTCCATAAAGACTGGATAGTCCCCAAGGATGTGATTAAGCAGTATGGATGTTAAAGAAGTAAAATATGCAACCAATGCCCAATTAGTTGCTCAAACAGGTTCAATCTCAGACTTAAACGATCCAAACAAATATCCAGTTCAGCAACAAATGCCAGGAGATGAGTCCCAAGGCATTCGAGTAGATGTTGAGCAAAGAAGACGTTCAAGCTCCGACCTTGTGGCAACATTAAATACTGCGATTGGTGTTGCTAATGTAGCTACAGATGCCATTGATGAGATTGAGCGCTATGTGCGTGGAATTATGGGCATAGTGGAACAGGTTGACAATGGTAATGTACCTGAGAACCGTATCGGTATCCTGGAAAACGAGGCGAATCAATTAGTAGAGGCAGTAAAGGAAACCATTAAAGTTCAAACACCAAATGGAATACATCCATTAGAGGGTGAAGTCTATAAAGCCGCAGTGGAAGAAAGTCTAGGCAAAACTCTTGAAATAATATTACCGGATCTCTCCAGAGACGCCCTTGGACTTGGAGAGGTTAAATTAACTACAAGAGATTTCATACTAAATACTAGAGCAGCGGTATTGCGCTCTCAGGAACAA
>JAAZON010000576.1 GCA_012797725.1 SAR324 cluster bacterium
AACAAATGAGAAAATCTCACTCCTCAGGAGAGTCGTTTTTCGGTTTGTGGAAAAACATGCCATCTCTAAAGCAATGGCACTGATAGTGATAAATGAAGCAGTTAAGGGATTACTGGACAAGGAGAGTATCGTCTGCCATGGTGAGTATGTTCCAGGATTTAAAGAGAGCAGCTACAAAGGGGGAGATGAAAAAGACACAGAGATAGGAATTTTGTATTCCGGAGGGATCGATGAGGAAAGAGGAATCTTTCTTTTGATGAAAAGTCTTGGATTATTGCCAACTCAGTATAGAGATTCTATTACGCTTCACATCGCCGGTTACTTTCACGGTCATGGTAGTAAGGATACACGTAATGCCTTTGAAATGAGTGTCAAACAACTTGAGGCTTCTGGTCTAAGAGTTATGTTTTATGGAACACTACGTAAAGAGGAACTGGAAAGCTTGGTGGAAAGATGCCAGATCTGCGTTTCGCCACAATTAATCGAGAACAACTTCTCAGTGTATTCTTTCCCATCTAAGATCCTCTTCTATCTAACACGAGGGAAGTTAGTTGTGAGTTCCGCAATTCCTGCTGTTCTAAGCTCTCCTTTTGCGAACTTTCTTGTAATGTACTCACAAGATAAGCCCGAGCGACTTGTAGAAGCAATAGTGAAGGCAATAGATTCCATGGGCAGTTATTACGTTGCATCTCTGAAAGAATTGCATACAACTTTGAAGAAAGAACATCAGAGATTCAAAGAGGAGGTGCTTCAGCTTTTCAAGCTGAGCAGATGAACAGCTTACGAATTAGGCTCGGATGCCCTAGATTAGTATTGACCGCTGGATCAGGCAGCAGAGAGAGGATTTTTGGACTACTGGTAAGCATGATATTATTGCTAGCCAATCTTTCAACTCCCTTGTCGATTGTAGGGAGGAAAATTACTGCATCAGAGGTACTGATTCTCGTAGCAATTGCAGTAATCTTACCAAAGCTCAAAGTGCGTTTTGATCACACATTACTATATCTGGTTGTGATTAGTGTTCCTGTTTTCTCAATGTTGATGTCACTCGACGCCCAGGAAAGCACGAAAAGCCTGCTTTCATTCTTGTTGTATTCGTTATTCACGTTTGTGGCTTTCGAGTTCTCTATTGACAACGCTGAGATACGTAAGAGGATCCTTGATTCTTTCTTGTTAGCGGTATTGATTCTCGCTGGTTTTGCAATTCTGCAGTTCGTGCTCGTAATGATATTTGGATCACACCCAAGAATAATTTATCCGTTTGGGGATAACACTTGGCACATTCAGACACAGCTACTGATTAGGTGGCGAGCTAATTCACTCTACTACGAACCAAATATTTTCGGAATGGTAGCTGCCTTTGGACTGTTTTTGGGACTCAAGGTGGGTAAATCCAAGACGTGGTGCGCTTTGGTGTCTGCAGGTATTCTTATTACATTGGCCACCACAACCTATTTTCTCGTAGTCGTCGCAGTTCTTTCTCAAGTTTTTCTGTCAGGTAGCCTTCACGGTTCTGGAAAGAAATCGCGAGCGATTATTGTGATCTTCATAGCTGCTTTGCTGTTTATCTTTCTTTCTGCTTCACTGAATGAATTCCTAGATTTGACAAAAGGAATTCCTGTTTTTTCAAGAATAAATGAGATAAGAACCCCCGGTACTTCAGGTTTTTACCGGCTAATCATGCCTCCAGCAGTAGCATTGATCACGATATCTGAGCATCCTTTTGGTATCGGCATTGGCATGATCGACAGCTATTTGTCTAGTCCTCCGGAAGCAGCTCTCTATTATTTGCAGAAGGGTTCTTCTGGATATGGGGTAACAGTTGATAACATACTGATGGGATGGATGATATCATTTGGGGTTTTTGGATTCTTTTATTTTCTCTCGTTCATCTATTTTATTGTAGTGATAATCTTCAGATTGAGTATCGGAATCGGAATTGGTTTGCTGTTCTTCTCATTGGGAACTGGTGCATTCTTGTCTGTGGAATTCTGGACTCTCCTTTTGGTAAGTCTGGTTCTTCTTGCAGAGTCTAAGGAATGGGCTAACGCTACGATGAATAGAAAAGGAGGTGCCTCCAATAAAGGTACTGCATTATAGTTCCTATGATATCCGTTATGGAGCAGCCATAGCAGCACATAGACTTCACAAAGCTTTACAAAAGGCTGGGATCGAGTCGAAGATGGTAGTACA
>JAAZON010000577.1 GCA_012797725.1 SAR324 cluster bacterium
ACCTCTTAACATTGCGCAAGGCTAAGCTCAATCCTCATTGGTCCAGAGGCCCGACGACACTACTACACAATCGC
The DNA here is from genome assembly GCA_012797725.1 of SAR324 cluster bacterium. The sequence continues at coordinate 75 of JAAZON010000577.1, forward strand.
TTGAGCTTCAGCTGTTGAATGCAGCGCCATTATTAATTGTTGTAGTACCCTGAAATTAGTCGACCCAACCTCTATCTTCTCCTGTCGGACTCTCATACACCGCATCGTGCAGATGCTCTCAAAGCTTGCAGGGAAAAGACTTCGTCTACGTTGACGTCGGACGAAACACGGCAGGCGTGGACGTCTTATGTTAAACGTCTATGCGCCTTACGTAGTGCGCAAAGTGCATGGTCCTCCCTTGTCGTAATTCGTATTTCGTCCTCCAACTATCTCCCAACACTTATTTGGGTGTCCCCCCATGAGAGAAGTCAAGGGCGAAGGCGAAAAAAACCTTTCCGATCTTTTTGCCGGCATCTAATGTGGCAATTAAGCGCTCTAATGCCGGAGACCTTTTGTGTAACAACCTCCCATTCGTGGTCACCACGCGAGTAGCGCCACCAGATGCTTTTTCGCTTTACAAAAGAAACCGTGCCCCACACTAATTACGTGCTCGCCAAATAAAGCAGTCACCGGACACCCATCGAGGTCACAGTCAAAATCAGTTACACAGAAAGAACTCTTTCTCTTTAAAAAAAGGGCTCACAAAGTCATTAGAGCATCAAATCTGCTTTATGCAGCCTTATTATGCTCTAATTCATACCTGCCCCTTGCTTTCAAAACAGCTCGAATCCTACCAACTAATTTGCGCGCAACAGCAACTATTGCGATTTTCTTTCCTCTCCGTTTCGCAATACGTTCAAACCCAGCCCTTAGGCCTACGTCCTTACGAATGGCTCGCCAAGCAGCCTCAACCAGAACATACCTTAAGCGACTGTTGCCCTGGCGTGTTATATGCCCCCTACGAATACTTTCCCCACTTGAATATTCGCAGGGCGTTAGTCCTGTGTAGCTGAAAAGCTCTTTCTCATTTGCAAACTGGCTCATATCTCCAAGCTCGTTTGAAAGAACCCTCGCAATTAACACCCCTATCCCTACTACGCTTCGATAAATAGGGTCGAATTCATCCTCTTCCCCTTGTCTTAGCAGTTCCTTTTCAAGCTTCCTTAACTCCAGCCTAAGGTTCTGCCACTGCGAATACAAAGCTTCTAATACTATCCTGAGTTCCGTTATCTGCACTCCCTCTATCAAATCCTTTGCCAGTTGACTCGTCAGCACTGAGCGAAGTCCTCTTGGGAACAAACCAAACTGATGCAGCTTCATTCGAATCTGAATCCTGGCTCTGTTTTGAGCCCTCATAAGCTGCTCTCTAGTCCGGTGTAGAAGCCTCCTCCTCTCTTGCTCTTCACTGGGAATGCAAATGCCTCTTAACCGATTCGCATCTAGCTGTAATGCCATCTTTAATGAGTCCCGCTTATCGGTCTTAATTCGATTATTGGCTTCAACTTCAATCGATGCTGGGTTTACTACAATGTTATCAATTCCGCTCTTCACCAAATACCGATGTAGCCAGAATCCACTAAACCCAGCTTCGTAGCAGCTCTGTATCTCCGTCTCTGGAAAATGCCCTCTAATAAACCCTAGAACTGCTTCTCCCGTGCTCGCTATCCGACTCCGCTTTAGCAGTGCCCCTTTATACACAGCACTTATTACAAAAAAATCCCGATGAACATCTATTCCAATCGAGACCTTTTCTCCAACATATGATATGTTCTTCTTACTCATAAGATCCTCCGATCATTGTAAATAGTTTCCACTTTTACAGTCTTACGATCGGAGGATTCTTTCAACTTCGCCTCTCAATCCTCTCCATAGCAACTAACGCGGAACTCAGGAGGCCACACACTTCCCTTTGTCGTTGGATTAAGCTTCTCGGAGATCTTTGATCCTAAGGATCGGACTCTTTCCCCTCAGATGTGAAATTATTTGAAGCGCTCCAGACTAGGCAAAATGCTCTTTAAGAATTCCCTTTTAAGGCAAGCTCTTTAACCTTTGCATTAAGGCAATGTCATCATTCATCTTAGTTTCAATTTCACGAAGGCTTTTTTTAACATTAGAAAGATCATCTATCGACTGGGCTCGTTCTAAACGACTATGCAGGGATCTTAAATTATCACCATTTGATGAACAGGGCTTGCTAGGATTAAAAGCCACTGATGTTTTATGCTGTGACTTGTAATCCTTAAGCATATTATCTCTCTTAGAAATTATACTCTTAACCTGATTAAATTCTGTACTCACACTTCCTTTTAGGCTCTCAAGCGCTTGCAGCCTATCACTCTCCGCCTTGGAGGGGTAAGAATATTTGTTCGTTGTTAGAAAATCAGGCTTCAGCGAAGCCCTAGAATCGAATGATTTTCCCTCTGATGTTCCTCTTTTTGCCTCATTGACTGCATTATCTTCTGACTTTAGCACAAAATTTTCAGTTTTATTTAACGAGTCGATTTCCTTTTCTAAAAGTGCGTACTCCTGCCGCTTGACTTCTAATTCATCCTTTAATTGCGAAATCCTTTCATCAGTCATCCTAATCTCATCTTCTAGCGACAGAATTTGAGCTTTGGAATTATCCAAGTTCCGCCGATTATCATCTCCTTCTTGCGAATCCATGTCGAAGCGAGAATTTAGCATTGCTGTTGTACTTGGATCTTTAAGCCTTGAAGATAAGCTACTATTTTCATCCTCCAAGAGTTTTATTTTATCCTGCAGCGACGCTATCTCTGCTCGCCTTATAGCATCGGTTCTCTCACATTCGAAGTTAAGTTGCGATTTAGCGCTGTTTGAAGCTGCATCACTAGCTTGTTCAATTTGCCTAGACTGAGCAAAATTAGTATCGGCAAATCTCGCACTGTTGTCGACAAGATCTTTTTCTACAATACGATCTTGGCCACTTCTTCCCTCTTGAAGGTTTTCTATTATTCTTACTTTTTCCCGTAATTCGTCTTCTAGCCCTTGAACTTGACGTTGCAACCCTTCAACGTTTGACTCAAGATCGGCGATATAGTCAACAACTTTATTCCCCTCCGAATCTATTCGGAAGGCTTTCCCGCTTTCGGTACGTCCAAGCTTTGGGTTTTCTGCTTGAGCAAAAAGCGCATAGGCAAAAATCAAAGAAAAAAGAATACTCCACTGCTTCCTCATAAGATGCCTCCTCTTCAAGGCTCCGTACTGCAAAAAAAATGCCTAAACCATTTGACTATTGTTGCACTTCCAACAACACCGATCCCCAGCTTAAACCCGCACCCACCACAGCGATTACTATACGTTGGCCTGCCTTAAGTTTATCCCAGTTCATAGCCAGCACTGCTGCGCAACCAGCCCCTGCTTGATTACCAATATGAGTCACATTATGCCAATGGTTTG
>JAAZON010000578.1 GCA_012797725.1 SAR324 cluster bacterium
AGATGGCTGGGATGGGAATTGGTACCGTCGAGCCTATTTTGACAATGGAGTGCGTTTTGGAAGCGCTGAGAATGAAGAATGTAGAATTGATTCTTTAACTCAAAGCTGGGCGGTAATATCTGGAATGAGCAATCCTCAACGTGCTCATGTCGCAATGCAGCAAGTTTATGAGCAGCTGGTGGATAATGAACATAAACTTATTCGATTGCTTACTCCGCCGTTTGATAAAGGAGAATTACGCCCTGGATACATAAAGGGCTATCTGCCTGGTATTCGAGAAAATGGCGCACAATATACTCACGCTGCCGCATGGGTTGTGATTGCAGCAGCGATATTGGGTCAAGGAAAACAAGCAGTATCACTTTTTAATATGATCAATCCTATCAACCATTCCGATAACCCGGAACAAGTAAGTATCTACAGGGGAGAACCTTATGTAATGTGTGGGGATGTTTATTCAATGTTTCCTTACGCTGGACGTGCCGGTTGGAGTTGGTACACAGGTTCAGCGGGCTGGATGTATCAAGCTGGATTGGAACATATTCTTGGCCTCAAAGTCATGCCAGGTGGTTTTACGGTGGATCCTTGTGTTGATCCTTCTTGGAAGCAATTTCAAATCCAACTTAAGAGAGGAAACGTTGTTTATTCTATTGAAGTTCAAAATCCAAGAGGGATTGAAAAAGGCGTAGAGGAAATCAGACTGGATGGGGAGATACTCAAAGATTTGTTGATTCCAATTATCGACAGCACAATGATGGTCACAAAAGAAGTAAGAGTGAGGATGGGTTAAAATGTCCTAAAAATTAGGGGAAATTTGCATTTCCACTATGCCTTAGGCAATATGTTGAAATTCTTTTGATTAATTACAATCTGGTTATGCATCGATTATAGGGGAATATTCGTGTTTCGGGCTGGGGATATTCGCAAGAGTTTAACAAGCTCAGTTTTTTTACATTTGGCACTAATCCTAATCGTGTTCTCCTATGTATTTTATCGAATTTTGGAGCTTGAGTTAGGAAAAGTGGGGCGCCTTGGATTCGCCATGGACGATGCATGGATTCATATGGCCGTTGCTAGAAATTTTCTAGAAGGTAAAGGTTGGGGTGTCGTTCCAGGTCGTGCACTTTCTGTGTCGACTTCTCCCACGTGGACTCTTCTCGTGGCATTTTTCTATTTTATTTTTAGAGATCCTGTCACAGCAATACTAACTTTATCTTTCTTATGCATGGTAGGCGCCTGCATCCTTTGTTATTTCCTCGTGCATGAGTTAACAGAAAATGCCTTGCTTGGATTGTTTGCATGCTTAGCGCTTATCTTTTCACCAGTTGTACTATGGGGAATGGCATCGGGCATGGAACTTCCATTGGTGCTTTGTGTATTATTTGGTACTTTTTATCTTTATTATTCTGCGGATGCAGATTCAAAGGTTAGGCTATATGTGGTGCCGTTAGCACTAGCCATTTCGGCAATAACTCGCCCGGAACTTTTTGTGTTGATACCTCTTGCCTTGGCTGATACTTTTCGAACTCTTTACCTAAAGGCCTCAGTGGAAAGAATATTCGCGTTTCGTAGGATTGTCATCCAAAGCTTGATTATCTTAGTAGCGCTTTCACCGTATCTTCTCTTTAATAAATTGAACGGCGGCTATCTTTTTCCGACGACCTATTATGCAAAAACTCTAATTAGGGGAGTCGGTATTACCGCTGCACTTAAATCTGGAGATTCGGATGCAATCTTTGAGGCATTAATTAAAAATCCCATGGAGCAAACTCAAGATGTTGTGGATCTATTTTTAAATAACAACATGGTCCTTTTCTTTCTTATCATGATAGGTTTTTTTGGTTTTTGTAGGGCTACTGGAAGGACGGCGGCTAGAAGAGGAGTCTTAATTGTTGCAGCAATGTTGGTACTTCCATATGCCATGGGGGTAAGTGCTCCGAGCAGGGCAATGTCAAATCATGCCGATCGTTACTTTATTATCTTTCCTGCCATAGGAGTTGTCCTTGCTTCTGTGGGGGTCGACTTGCTTTATCGCTTGGGAAGACAGCGGATAGTCGTGGCCTTGTGTGTGTTATTGGTCTTAATTGCTCCCTGGTGGACGACCTATGAAACAATAAAGCTAGTAATCTCTGATGTGCATTCGACAGAGAAGATGTATAGACCTATCGCTGAATGGATTAATGAGAATCTGAAGCCAGAGACCGTGCTTGCTGTAAACGATATAGGTGTCATTGCGTACTTTTCCAAAAGGGATTTGATTGATGTGATGGGTCTTGCTTCGCCAGAAATATGGCCCGCAATTATGCGTTCACCTGGAGGAAGGATTAATTTCGAAAATATGAAAAAGTATTTGAGAGAAAGAAAAGTTGAGTACCTATTACTAAGCCCTTTATATTATCCAGCGCTTACTAATGACACGAATACTTTTGAACCAATAAAGAGATGGAAAGAGAAATATCCACATGGACGAATGATTTCTCCTCAAATAATGTATAAATGTCATTGGCCAGAACCGTAAACCAATAACCTAAGGGAAATTGATAGATACCTTTTCTTTAGTGAAGATCGACCGATGAAAAAGACAATTATATTAGGAGCGATGGTAATATTAGGTGTAGTAACGAGCCTTATTGCTATAGAGCTTGGGTTTCGGGTACTTGTGCCTTACATACCCAACTCAAAAATACCTCGAAGCGATCGGCCTAGAATTTACTTCTTTTCTGAGAAGTCAAAAAGCACACATGATTATTCCTATGATGAGGCAAAGCCTGAAGGAACTTTTAGAATAGTGGTCATAGGAGATTCTTTTGCTTATGGATATGGAAATCTGTTTGATGATGCCTTCCCGAAAAGGCTTGAGCGTATATTGAACTTAAATGATAAGGCAACAAAAGTTGAAGTAATTAATCTTTCAAATCCGGGGTTTTCAACAGCAGACGAGGCAAAAAGAGTCAATAAAATTTTGAAGAAATGGTCTCCAGACTTGCTAATGCTTGAAATCACGTTGAACGATCCTGAATTCAAGCGGTTTAATCCCCATGAAAAAAGGGACAAGAAAGGTGGAATAGTTCTCAAAGGTGGTATTTATGACCACTGGAAGAGCCTTGCCTATGTAGCAGGAAGAATTAAGAATGAGCTGTCAGGGTATCAGACCAAACGCTATTATCAAGATCTTTGGGAAAATAAGAAAAACTTAGCAAATTTCACTGTCGCATTCAGGGATATAATTGATAAAGTCAGGTCTGCTAATGTCAAATTTATCGCAGTGATTTTCCCGCTGCTAAGTTTTCCTCTTGATGACAATTATCCGTTCTTTCATGCGCACTCTATTATACAAGAATATGCTAAAAAATTTGGGGCTTATAGTGTCGATTTGTATCCAAATTTCGCGAATTTAGACCCTTATCGTTTACAAGCGCATCCTAGATTAGATCCACATCCTAATGAGATTGCACATCGAATTGCTGCAGAAGGTATTTATTTCGCCTTAGTCAAGCATCATCTGATTCCACAAGACGTGAAAGTTCGTTATATGGCTCATAGAAGAATAGGGGCCGTAAAGTTAAGAAAACACAAATATTAAATAACAAAGATCAGACAGAGCCGAGAACGGAAATGAAAGAGAGCCAGAAACTCTATTTATCTTGTTAATTTCCTGTACCTAATTCTCTTAGGCTGTGAAGCCTCTGCCCCAAGACGTTTTTTCTTGTCGTCTTCGTAATTCTGAAAATTACCCTCTAGGAAAAACACTTGGCTGTCACCTTCAAAGGCAAGTATATGAGTTGCAATTCTGTCAAGAAACCAACGGTCATGACTTACAACAAGAACACAGCCAGAGAAATTTAGTATGGCCTCTTCGAGTGCTCGTAGAGTATTTACATCCAGATCGTTGGTTGGCTCATCGAGCAGAATAACATTTGCTCCTTGCCTCAACATCTTTGCAAGATGTACGCGGTTTCGTTCTCCACCAGAGAGACTCCCAACTTTCTTTTGTTGGTCAGTACCTGTGAAGTTAAAGCGAGCGCATAAGGAGCGAGAATTTACTTCTCGGTTTCCAAGGGTGACGGTTTCATTTTTTCCACCGGCTATTTCTTCCCATACGAGATTATCTGGATTAAGTGTGTCTCTAGATTGATCAACATAGGATAATTTCACTGTATCACCAAGAATAATCCTGCCCGAATCCGGAGTTTCTTGGCCTGTAATTAATCTAAATAAAGTGGTTTTACCGGCACCATTTGCTCCAATGATGCCCACAATACTACCTGGTGGAATGTTGAACGAAAGATTCTCAAAAAGAAGCTTTTCACCATAGGCTTTGCTAATGCCTTCTGCTCGGATAACAACATTTCCAAGTCTTGGGCCAGCTGGAATGAAAATCTCAAGTTCATCAATTTTCTCGGAGTTGTTTTCTGCTACAAGGTTTTCATATGCATTGATACGAGCTTTGCTCTTTGTTTGACGCGCTCTTGGCGACA